>DISF01000067.1 GCA_002421985.1 Roseovarius sp. UBA6217
ATGGTCGAGATGGTCGAGACGGCAGCGATCCTCAATCAGGCAGATGCCCGCGCGTTGGTGATCCTTGACGAGATCGGGCGCGGGACGGCAACCTATGATGGCCTGAGCATCGCCTGGGCGGTGATGGAGCATCTGCACGATGTGAACGGCTGTCGAGCGCTTTTCGCCACGCATTACCACGAGATGACACGGCTCAGCAAGCGGCTGGCGCGGGTGGCCAATGCCACGGTCAGCGTCAAGGAGCATGATGGCGAGGTGATTTTCCTGCACGAGGTGCGGCGCGGCGCGGCGGATCGCAGCTATGGTGTGCAGGTGGCGCGGCTGGCGGGGTTGCCCGAAGCGGTGGTTGCCCGTGCCCGCGTGGTGCTCGACGCGCTGGAGAAAGGCGAGCGCGAGGGCGGGGCGGCGCGCACGGCGCTGATCGACGATCTGCCCCTGTTCGCGGCAACGCCCGCGCCCGCGCCGGTGATGCGGGCCGATTCGGGTGTTGAGAAGCGGCTGTCGGAGGTGATGCCCGATACGCTCAGCCCGCGCGAGGCGCTGGATCTGATTTATGAATTGAAAGGGATGATTGACGGGGCGGGGTAACCCCCGCCCGTGGCACTATTCGCGGTTCGAGGATACGCCAACCTGCGCGGGGCGCAGGATACGGTCGTGCAGCATGAAGCCCTGCGCCGAGACCTGAATGATCTCTCCGGCGTTTGTGCCGGGAAGGGGGGCTTCGAACATCGCTTCGTGAATTTGCGGATCGAATCGATCGCCAATCTGCGGGTCGATCACGGTGATGCCGTGCTTGGCAAACACGTTGCGCAATTCGCGCAGCGTCAGCTCGATCCCCTCGCAAAGGGCGGCGGCACCGGCGCGCTGATCCTCGGTGAGGGTATCGAGCGCGCGCTTGAGGCTGTCATAGACCGGGAGCATGTCCCGCGCGAGCCGAGAGCCGCCGTAATTCTCGGCCTCGCGGCGATCCCGTTCCGAGCGCTTGCGCGCGTTCTCGGCCTCTGCAAGCGCGCGCATGAACTTGTCCTGAAGCGCGTCACGTTCGGCGCGCAAGATGGCGATCTCATCTTCCTCTGGGGATATTTCCGCGTCCATCGCGGCCTGTTCCTCGGCGGCGGCTTCTTCGATATCGTCGAGAAAACCCTGTTCTTTCGGCTCTGCCATGTCTTACCTCTCACTCCGGTCGGAGATCAGCCTGCCCACGAGCTGTGCCGTGTAATCCACGATCGGCACGATACGCCCGTAGTTGAGGCGCGTGGGGCCGATAACGCCCACCGCGCCGATGATCTTTCGGTCAGCGTTCATATATGGAGAGACAACCAAAGAGGAACCCGAAAGTGAGAAAAGTTTGTTCTCCGAGCCGATAAAAATGCGCACGCCTTCGCCTTCGTCGGCGCGTGCGAGGAATTCGGCGATGTCACGCTTGCGTTCGAGGTCGTCAAACAGGATGCGGATTCGCTCCAGATCGGCCTCGTCAACATCGGCGTCGATCAGGTTCGCGCGACCGCGCACGATAAGGCGCTCGTGTCGCTCGCCCTCATCGGCCCAGACGGCAAGGCCGCTTTCGACAAAAGCATGGGCGAGCGCGTCGATTTCCTGCCGCCGTGCAGCGATTTCACGGCTGATGTGGCGCTGCATGTCCGAGAGTGTCTTGCCCTCGACCAGCGCGTTGAGGAAATTTGCGGCCTCGCGCATCGAGCTTGGGGTGTGGCCGGGCGGCGGAGTGAAAACGCGGTTTTCCACCTGACCATCAGAAAAGACCAGCACCACCAGCGCGCGATCCTGCGCAAGGCTGACAAACTCGATATGCTTGATCGGCGCCTCGTGCTTGGGTGCGAGCACCAGCGACGCGCTGCGCGTAACCCCCGAGAGCGCCGAGCCGATACTGTCGAGCAAGCCAGCCACGTCACGTGAATTGCTGGCGATGGTGGAATCGATCAACTCGCGGTCGCTCTCTTCGAGCCCACCCACCTCGAGCAGGCCATCGACGAACATGCGCAGCCCCTCCTGGGTGGGCACGCGACCGGCGCTTATATGCGGGCTGCCGAGGAGCCCCATATATTCGAGGTCCTGCATCACGTTTCGGATGGTGGCGGCGCTTACCTTTTCGCTGAAATCGCGGGAAAGGGTACGGGAGCCGACCGGATCACCGGTGGCAAGATAGCCCTCGACCACACGGCGAAACACCTCGCGCGAGCGATCATCGAGCTGGGCAAGTCTGGTGGCGTCCTCGGACATTTGCTGCGGCTTCCTTGTCAGACTGGCATTAAAGACGGTGGGGCGCAAAGGTCAATCAGGGTTGCCATCGCGTGCTCCCCCCATATATGCCGAGGCCAACATCACAAGGGGACAGAGATGCGGCCTTCGGGAAGAGATTTAAGCGAAATGCGGCCTGTTTCAATCGAGACGGGGGTTCTGAAACATGCCGAAGGGTCGTGCCTTATCAAGATGGGTGATACGCATGTTCTATGCTCGGCAACCATCGAGGACCGAGTGCCGCCCTTTGTCAAGGGGAGCGGGCTTGGCTGGGTGACGGCCGAATACGGGATGCTGCCGCGCTCGACGGGTAGCCGCATGCGGCGCGAGGCGGCCCTTGGCAAGCAGGGCGGGCGCACGGTCGAAATCCAGCGGCTGATCGGGCGCGCGCTGCGGGCGGGCGTGGATCGCGTGGCGCTCGGTGAGCGGCAGATCACGGTTGATTGCGATGTGATCCAGGCCGACGGGGGCACGCGCTGCGCCTCGATCACCGGGGGATGGGTGGCGCTGCGGCTGGCGGTGGGCAGGCTGATGAAGGCGGGCGATGTGCTGAGCGATCCGATGGTGGATCCGGTGGCCGCGGTGTCTTGCGGGATCTATGCCGGGCAGCCGGTGCTCGATCTCGATTACCCCGAGGATAGCGCCGCCGGCGTTGACGGAAATTTCGTCCTCACCGGCAGGGGTCGGCTGATCGAGGTGCAGATGAGCGCCGAGGGCGCGACCTATAGCCGGAACGAGATGACCACGCTGCTTGATCTGGCCGAGAAGGGCGTGGGTCAATTGGTGGCAAAGCAGCGCGAGGCGGTCGGTGCGTAGGTTTTCAGGCGATACGCTTTTGGTGGCGACGCATAACGTCGGCAAGCTGGAAGAGATTGCGCATCTGATGCAGCCCTTTGGCGTAGCCGTCGTGGGCGCGGGCGAAATGGGGCTGCCAGAGCCGGAGGAGACCGAGACCACGTTCATCGGCAACGCGCGGATCAAGGCGCACGCGGCGGCCCTGGCCACCGGGCTTCCGGCGCTGGCGGATGATTCGGGGATCGTGGTTGACGCGCTCGACGGCGCGCCGGGGGTCTATACGGCGGATTGGGCGGAAACAGGCTCTGGTCGCGATTTCATCATGGCGATGGGAAAGGTGCATGACCGCTTGCGCGCGACCGGCGCAGCGCAGCCTTGGACGGCGCGATTTTGCTGCACGCTGGTGCTGGCCTGGCCTGACGGGCATGACGAGGTGTTCGAAGGCAAGGTAGAGGGCCGGGTGGTCTGGCCAATGCGCGGGGCTGCGGGGCATGGCTATGACCCGATCTTTCAACCCGACGGGTATGAGGTAACCTTTGCCGAGATGGATCGTTGGGAGAAGAACCGGATCAGCCACCGCGCGGATGCCTTCGCCCGGATGATTGGTAGCTGCTTTGGCTGAAGATTGGCAGGCGGGGGGCTTTGGTCTCTATGTCCATTGGCCGTTTTGCCAGGCGAAATGCCCCTATTGCGATTTCAACAGCCATGTGGCGGATCGGATAGACCAGGCGCGCTGGCGCGAGGCCTACCTGAAGGAAATCGCGTTTTATGCCGGTTTAGTGCCTGATCGCGTGCTGACCTCGATCTTTTTCGGGGGCGGCACACCAAGCCTGATGGAGCCGGAATCGGTAGCCGAGGTGATCGCGGCGGCACGGCGCGCGTGGCCGGTGGCCAATGATCTCGAAGTGACGCTCGAAGCCAACCCGACATCGGTAGAGGCGGGGCGATTCGCGGCCTATGCCGACGCGGGGGTGAACCGGGTATCGCTAGGCGTTCAGGCACTGAATGACGACGATTTAAGGCGGTTGGGGCGGCGGCATAGCGTGGCGGAAGCCATCCAGGCCTTTGAAATTGCAAGAGAATTCTTTGTGCGGACGAGCTTTGACCTGATTTATGCGCGCCAGGATCAGGGGCTCGCGGATTGGCGCGCAGAGCTGGGGCGCGCGCTTGATCTCGCGGTGGATCACCTGTCGCTCTATCAGCTGACGATCGAGGGCGGCACGGCATTTGGCGACCGTTACGCAGCGGGCAAGCTGCGCGGGCTTCCCGAGGAAGACCTTGCCGCCGACATGTATGAGGCGACGCAAGATATCTGCGGGGCGGCGGGGCTTGAGGGATATGAGGTCTCTAATCACGCCAAACCGGGGTCGGAATCGCGGCACAACCTGATCTATTGGCGCTATGGCGATTATGTCGGGATCGGCCCCGGCGCGCATGGGCGGCTTACCCTGTACGGGCAACGCCATGCCACCGAGGCGTGGCGCGCGCCGGAAAAATGGCTTAATTCGGTGGCGACAGGATCGGGCGAAAGCCTGCGCGATCCGCTGCCCCTTGCAGAGCAGGCCACGGAATATCTTCTGATGGGGCTGCGCCTCCGCGACGGGATCGACATGGAGCGCCACGCGCGGCTTGCGGGTAGGCCGCTTGAGGCTGCGCGGTTGGCCCATCTCGAAGAGATCGGCATGGTGCGGATCACGGGCAATCGGCTTTGCGCCACCGAGTCGGGGCGCGCCGTGCTGAACGCGGTGCTGCGGGCGCTACTGGCCTGAGGACGGTCAGGCGGTCAGAAGCGCCATAAGCCGATCAAGATCATCAAGCGAGGCGTAATGGATGCTGAGCGCGCCGTTCTCTTGCCCCGGCTTGTGGTCAATCCGAACCGTCATCGACAGCGCCGCGGAGAGATCCGATTCGAGCGCCTTGGTATCGGCGTCTTTCTCGGCCTTTTCACTGCGCTTGCTGCTCTTCTTCTGCGCAGGATCGGCCTTGGCGAGCTTTTCGGTCTCGCGCACCGACAGCCCCTTTTGAATGACCTTTGCGGCGAGCGCCGAGGCATCGGGCGCGGTGATGAGCGCGCGGGCGTGCCCGGCAGACAGGTGGCCCTTCCGAAGATGCTCCTGCACGTCCTCTGGCAGGTTCAACAGACGCACGGCATTGGCGATATGGCTGCGGCTTTTGCCAAGAACCTCGGCGAGCCTTTCCTGGGTATGTCCGAACTTCGTCATCAACTGGCTGTAGCCTGCAGCCTCTTCGACCGGGTTGAGATCGGCGCGCTGGATATTTTCGATGATCGCAACCTCGAGCACCTCGATATCGGTAAAGCTGCGCAAAAGAACCGGCACCTCGTGCAGCTTGGCCATCTGCGCGGCGCGCCAGCGGCGTTCACCTGCCACGATTTCATAGGCTCCGGGCTTGCGCGGGCTTTCGCGGACGATAAGCGGCTGGATAATGCCCTTTTCCGTGATCGAGCGGGCAAGATCGGCGAGCGCGTCGGCATCGAAATGACGGCGCGGCTGATCGGGGTTGGGGTGAACCTTTTCCACCGGCACGCGCATATCTGGGTGTGGGCGCTGCGTATCGGCGCTTTCGCTGGCCTCGCGAACATCGGCCATCAGCGCCGACAGGCCGCGCCCAAGGCCACGGGATTGGGTTCTTTTGATGCTCACCGCCTCGTTTCCTTCTGGTTAAGCCGCAATGCGCGCGTGGCGCTGAATGATCTCGCGGGCGAGCTCGCGATAGGCCTGCGCCCCCTTGGACGTGGAATCATAGGTCAGGACCGGCATGGCGTAGGAGGGCGCCTCGCTCACCCTGACATTGCGAGGGATGCGCGTGGCAAAGACCAGATCACCAAGCGTATCGCGGGCATCGGCCTCTACCTGGGCAGAAAGATTATTGCGCGCGTCCACCATCGTCAAAAGCACCCCCTCGATGCGCAGGGCGGCATTCGCACTCTGGCGCACCTCGCGGATGGTCAGCATGAGCTGCGACAGGCCTTCGAGCGCGAAAAACTCTGCCTGAAGCGGGATCAGCACCGAATGCGCGGCGACCATTGCGTTGACGGTGAGCAGGTTGAGCGACGGCGGGCAATCAATCAGGATATAATCGAGCGAAAGCCCCTCCATCGCGGGCTGTCGCAGCGCATCATGCAGCAGAAAGCTGCGCTTTTCGTTGGCGAGAAGCTCTATATCCGCCGAGGAAAGATCAACCGTGGCAGGGATGATCGACAGGCGATCCTGCGAGGTGGCCTGCACCGCGTCATCGAGCGCCGCCTCGTCGAGGAGAAAATCATAGGTGGTGATCGCGCGCGCACCGGCCGCGATCCCCAGACCGGTGGAGGCGTTGCCCTGCGGGTCAAGATCAACGATCAGAACGCGCGCGCCCGATTCGGCAAGCGCGGCACCAAGGTTTATCGTGGTCGTGGTCTTGCCCACACCGCCCTTTTGATTGGCGACCGCGATGATGCGGGGGGTGGTGACAGAACGGGGCTCAGGCACGGGATACTCCTGTGACGCGCAAGATGACGGCAGCGGGGTCTGTCCTGCTTTTATCAACGCGATGCGAGAATTGCCACTTGCTTTGCGCGTCCGAGATCTCTTGTTGCCATGTCGCGCCCTTGGGAAACAGCGCGGTACCCCCAGGGCCAAGATGGCGGGCGGCGAAGCCAAGCAATGTTGGCAGATCGGCCAGCGCGCGGGCACTGACGATATCGGCGGCGAGCGGTTCCGTCTCTTCGATTCGCGCGGTTATGACAGTGGCAGCGAGGCCTGTTTCGCGGACCACCGTGCGCAGAAAGGCAGATTTCCGCGCATCTGATTCGACGAGGGTGACGCGAGCCGGAGAGCCAGTTTCCCGCGCGAGGATTGCGATGACGAGTCCGGGAAACCCGCCGCCAGAGCCGATATCCGCCCAATGCGTGACAGGATGCGCGGCGAGATCGTGAAGCTGCGCCGAATCCTCGACATGCCGCACCCACAAGTCGGACAGGGAGGCGCGCGAAACAAGGTTGATTCGCGGATTCCATTTTTTCAGGAGTGCGGCGTAGTGGCTCAGGCGTTCTTCTGTTTCACGTGAAACATTTTTCCCGATCATGCGCTTCTTGTCCGCTCACTTCGGCGAAGGCAAACCAGAATGAGCGCCAGTGCCGCAGGCGTCATTCCGTCAATCCGAGCCGCCCGAGCGATCGTTTCAGGGCGCGCCTTTGACAGCTTGGCCTTCAATTCATTGGAGAGCCCGGCAATCTGTTCATAGTCAAAACCGGGTGGAATCGCTACGCCTTCATCCCGCCGAAGCATTTCGACATCCCGCGCCTGTCGCGCAATATAGCTGGCATATGTCGCGTCCCTTTTGAGCTGCGCGGCTGTTTCAGGGTCTATATTGCGATAATCGGCATCAAGCGGTATCAAGCTCTCAACCTGGACATCGGGGAACGCCAGTACCTGCATTCCATTACGACGCGTCCCGTCCTGAGCCACCGAAATGCCGACGCCCGACAGATCGCGCGGCGTATAGCGCGCAGTTTCGAGCCGGTTCCTTGCCGAATTCAGGCGGTCCATCTTGCTATCAAATATCCGTTGGCGCTCCGGACCCACGCAACCAAGCTCGATCCCACGCGGCGTAAGCCGCTGATCTGCATTGTCAGCCCGCAACGAAAGCCTGAACTCGGCACGCGAGGTGAACATCCGATATGGCTCGGTGACACCGCGCGTCGTGAGGTCATCAACCATCACACCGATATAGCTGTCGGTGCGGTTGAACAGGGCAGGTTCCTCATCCCTGGCATAAAGAGCAGCGTTCAGGCCCGCCACAAGGCCCTGCGCGGCCGCCTCTTCATAGCCGGTCGTGCCGTTGATCTGCCCCGCGAGAAAAAGCCCCGGCACCTCGCGCACAGCCAGACGCGCATCGAGCGCACGGGGATCAACATAATCGTATTCGATTGCATAGCCTGGCTGTAGAATTTCCGCACGCTCTAGACCCACGATCGAGCGAACATAGGCTTCCTGAACATCTGGAGGTAACGAAGTGGAAATACCGTTCGGGTAGATTACCGAATCAGAAAGGCTCTCTGGTTCCAGGAATATCTGATGCGAAGTTTTCTCGCCAAACCGGACCACCTTATCCTCGATGGACGGGCAATACCGCGGCCCGATACCCTCAATATGACCTCCATACATGGCGGAGCGGGACAGATTGTCGCGAATGATATCGTGCGTGCGGGAGTTCGTATGCGTGATACCGCAAGACACCTGCCGCACGGAGGGGTGCGACGACATGAAAGAAAACATAACCGGATCCTCATCCGGCGGCTGCTCTTGCAGCAGGGACCAGTTGATCGTCTTTCCGTTCAAACGGGGCGGGGTGCCCGTCTTGAGACGGCCAAGCGGAAGCGCGAAGCTGTCGATTCGCTCCGCAAGGCGAAGGCTTGGCGGGTCACCCATGCGCCCTCCGGGGCGCGAAACATCGCCAATATGGATCACGCCGCGGAGAAACGTTCCCGTCGTAAGTATAACAGAGCGCGCCGCAAGTTCACGACCACAGGCGAAGACGATACCTGTAACCTTGCTGCCATCCATTCGGAAATCGGCAGCCTCCCCCTCTATGATCGTGAGATGCTCTGTTTGTGCGAGCATCCGTTGCATTTCGGTAAGATAGATTTTACGGTCTGCCTGCGCGCGGGGGCCTTGCACCGCAGGCCCCTTGCTTCGGTTGAGCAACCGGAACTGAATGCCCGCACGGTCCGCGACGCGCCCCATGACACCGTCAAGCGCGTCGATCTCGCGAACAAGATGACCCTTGCCCAGCCCTCCGATCGCTGGATTGCACGACATCACGCCGATGGAGGCGCGCGACAATGTGACAAGCGCGGTCTCACCGCCCATCCTCGCAGCAGCATGGGCTGCCTCAGCTCCTGCATGGCCACCGCCGATAACCAGCACATCAAATTGTTTCACGTGAAACACCTCTCACTTGCCAAGGCAAAATGTCGCGAAAATCTCGTCCAGAACGGTTTCAACATCAATACGGCCTACCAGACAATCAAGCGCCCGAACAGCAGCTTGAACCTCCTCGCAAACAACATCAGGACAAGACAGATCCTCGTCGAGAACCGCCAAGGCGGCTACGAGTGCCTCCTCCCCCCGGCGCATTGCCGCTTCATGCCGAGCACGGATCGCCAATCCTCCTCCTTGCGCCCTCTCGCCCAGAATCGAACCAATCCGCCGGATAAGCGCATCTACCCCGAGGCCGGTGAGGCCCGATATGCCGTCGTCAGAGGGCTTGCCGATATCCGCCTTGGCCCGCAGAATGATATCATCCGCCTGAACCAAATCACTAAAATCAAGCTCACCATCACGGAGAAAAACCCTGAGGTCAGCCGCTTGCGCGCGGGCGCGGCCGCGGGCAATCCCAATCGATTCAACCACATCATCTGTCTCACGCAACCCGGCGGTGTCAAGAAAAGTAACGGGAAGGCCCCCCAAATCCATCCGAACCTCAATCACGTCGCGCGTCGTCCCGGCGAATTCAGACGTGATCGCAGCCTCTCGACCAGCGAGCGCGTTCAGAAGCGTCGACTTTCCGACATTGGGCGCGCCGACGATCGCCACCTCAAAACCTGCCCGTATACGTTCGGCTATTGCATAGCCCGATATCTGCGCTTCAAGGCTCGAACGGACCGATGCCAAGGCCTCGCGCAAATCGGGATAGACATTCCCGGGAATTTCCTCATCGGAAAAATCAATGACGACGTTGAGAAGAGCCAGGGCGCGAACAAGCCTTTCGCGCCACGCCGCCGCCGTCTCGGCAAGCTCGCCAGAGAAAACACGCATAGACTGCAAGCGTTGGGCCTCGGTTTCCGACTCAAGAAGATCGCCAAGTGCCTCGACCTGCGTGAGGTCAAGCCGACCGTTCACAAGCGCACGGCGTGTGAATTCGCCGGGTTCAGCAGCCCGGAAACCCGGAAGCATCCCAAGGCGCGACAGCAACGCAGAAGCCACGGCCTGGCTCCCATGGGTCTGAAACTCGAGCACGGATTCACCGGTAAAGCTCGCGCCCTCGGGAAAGTAGATAATGATCGCTTCATCCAGCCGAGCGCCGTTTGCATCGACTAGAAAACGACGGCTGGCAATCCGCGGGGGTGGGAGATCGCCGAATATTGCCTTCGCTGCGACGGATACATCCGGGCCCGATACGCGTATCACAGCGATCCCGGCTTTGCCTTGCGCCGTGGAAAGAGCAAAAATCGTCTCCATCTCGGAACTATATCAGTTTCAAGTATTCATGGAATCAAAGAACTCGGCGTTCGTTTTGGTCTGTTTGAGCTTCGACAACAAGAATTCGACGGCATCCGTGGTACCCATCGGATTCAAAATCCGGCGCAGAACAAAGGTCTTTTGCAATTCGGTCTTGTCGACCAACAGCTCTTCCTTGCGGGTCCCTGACTTGAGGATATCGATCGCGGGGAACACGCGCTTGTCTGCGACCTTGCGGTCGAGCACGATTTCCGAGTTGCCGGTGCCCTTGAATTCCTCAAAAATAACCTCATCCATCCTGCTGCCGGTTTCGATCAACGCCGTCGCGATGATGGTAAGTGATCCGCCTTCCTCGATATTGCGCGCGGCACCAAAGAATCGCTTGGGCCGTTGCAGCGCGTTGGCGTCAACACCCCCTGTCAGCACCTTGCCCGAGGACGGCACGACAGTGTTGAACGCACGCCCCAAACGGGTGATGGAATCAAGCAGAATCACCACATCGCGCTTATGCTCTACAAGGCGTTTGGCCTTTTCGATCACCATCTCGGATACGGCGACATGGCGCGTTGCCGGCTCATCGAATGTCGAGCTGATAACCTCGCCCCGAACAGAGCGCTGCATGTCTGTCACCTCTTCGGGGCGTTCATCAATCAAAAGCACGATGAGATAACATTCAGGATGGTTCGTTGCGATGCTGTTGGCGATATTTTGCAACAATACCGTCTTGCCCGTGCGAGGGGGCGCGACGATGAGAGACCGCTGCCCCTTTCCGATCGGAGCGACCAGATCGATAAGCCGGGCCGAACGATCCTTGATCGTCGGGTCCTCGATTTCCATCTTGAGCCGCGATTCAGGGTAAAGCGGCGTCAGGTTTTCAAACGCTATCTTGTGACGTGCATGCTCGGGCTCTTGAAAGTTGATCTGCGTCACCGATGTCAGGGCAAAATATCGTTCCGTATCATCCGGCTGACGTATCTCGCCCTCGATGGTATCCCCCGTGCGCAACGAGAATTGACGGATCATTTCGGGCGACACATAGATATCATCCGGGCCGGGAAGGTAATTTGCCTCCAGCGAGCGCAAGAAACCAAACCCGTCCTGCAACACTTCGAGTACACCATCACCGAATATGGTCCAGCCCTCTTCCGCGCGCTCTTTCAGGATCGAGAACATCATCTCGCCCTTGCGCATCGTGGAAGCGTTCTCGATCTCGAGCTCTTCGGCGATACCGAGCAGATCCTTGGCGGTCAGGGCTTTGAGTTCAGCCAAGTTTACGCGATCTTCAGACATGACAGGCCTCAATTGGTGCCGGAACCCAAAGGGGCTTGGGACGGATGAGAGGGGATTTGTATGCCACCGGACGGTGACAACTCTGCTCTTAGGCCTCTCCCAGTGCGAGGTCAAGGCAGCGCTACACCACAGCTTTCTATTCTGAATTAAAAGAAATATTTGAGAAATGATGATGAAGTAGGGAGAACTCCACCTGTGGATTAGTGGGTTATGGCCAATCTTATCAACCGTGGATGAGAGTGTGGATATCCCGCAGGAAACAACAGCCAGTTAATATGTGGGAAAAATAACCTTTGAAAAACAATCCTCAAGACAACTCATAGTGATATTTTTGCACGCTGTCAGCCGGTGGATAAGGTGTCGAGGCAAGGATCTCCACAGGCAGATTCCATCCTTGTCCAGAGCGCATAAGGTGGTGGTGAAAATGTCGGTTGTGCCGTGAAGGCGGGCAACCATTCCCGATAAGCGACACAGGCTTGATCTCTCGCCGATTTTATCATCAGCTTACCCACATGAATTACGATATTGTCCTCGCTTCCGGCTCCGCGATCCGGCGCACGCTGCTGGAGAATTCAGGGCTTCGGCCCCTGGTCAACCCGGCCCGAGTGGACGAGGCGGCGTTACGTGATTCGCTGTTGGCAGAGGGCGCATCACCGCGCGATGTTGCCGATGCCCTTGCCGAGATGAAGGCGCGAAACATCAGTGCAAGGATGCCGGGGCGGCTTGTTCTGGGCTGCGATCAGGTGCTGGCCCTCAAGGGACAGATTATGTCGAAGCCGCAGAGCCGCGAGATGGCCCGCGACCAGCTGCGCCAGATGCGGGGAATGACCCATGAGCTTTTGTCAGCGGCGGTGATTTACGAGGACGGTGCGCCCGTCTGGCGGCATGTTGGCCGCGCCCGCATGACCGTGCGGGCGTTTTCCGATGCATGGCTAGATGGGTATCTTGACCGGAATTGGCCTGACATTTCCGAATCCGTCGGGGCCTACAAGCTCGAGGCCGAAGGAGTGCGCTTGTTTTCCAGGGTAGAAGGCGATTATTTCACGGTGCTGGGCCTGCCGCTTCTGGATTTGCTGGCCTACCTGACATTGCGCGGAGATTTGCCGGGATGAGCCATGAGACAATTCCCCTTGCCGGTGTGATCGGCACCCCAGTCGCGCATTCGCGATCTCCACAGCTTCATGCGCATTGGCTCAAGACGCTGGGAATGAGGGGATTTTACATCCCGATGGACGTGGTTGAAGATGATCTGGAAGCCGTCATCCGTACACTGCCGAAGATGGGATTCCGCGGTGTCAACATCACCGTGCCACACAAGGAAAAGGCACTGGAGATTGCCGATACCGTAACCGACCGCGCCACGCTTATCGGTGCGGCGAACATGCTTGTTTTCCGCAAAGATGGGCAGATCCTCGCCGATAACACCGACGGCTACGGATTTATCGAGAATTTAAAACAAAATGCACCGAACTGGCAGCCAAAGGCCGGGCCTGCCGCAGTGCTCGGAGCAGGCGGCGCCGCGCGGGCGGTGATTGCGGCGCTTCTTGATGTGGGCGTGCCGGAGATTTTGCTATCCAATCGCACGCGGGTGCGGGCGGAAATCTTGCAGCAACAATTCGGCCGCCGGGTGACGGTGGTTGATTGGGTGCAAGCAGGCAATATGCTGGAAGAGGCAGAAACAGTCGTGAACACCACGACGCTTGGCATGGTCGGCCAGCCGCCGCTGCGTGTGCCGCTTGATGGGTTGCGCAAGGGGGCGGTGGTGACTGATCTTGTTTATACGCCGCTTCAGACGCGGTTGCTTACCGAGGCAGAAAGGATGGGATGCGTGGCGGTGGATGGTCTCGGGATGCTCTTGCATCAGGCGGTGCCGGCCTTCGAGCGATGGTTCGGGACAAGGCCAGAGGTGGACGCCGCCACGCGCGCGGCGGCATTGCGATGACGTTCCGGCTTGGTCTGACCGGCTCGATCGGGATGGGAAAATCGACGACGGCCCAGCTTTTTGCCGAACAAGGCTGCGCCGTATGGGATGCGGATGCCGCCGTTCATCGGCTTTATGCCAAGGGTGGCGCGGCTGTCGCCCCGATTGCCGCCGCATTTCCCGAGGCGGTGGTTGACGGCGCGGTGGATCGCGGTCGGTTGCGCACGATCATCGCGAATGACGCAGGCGCTCTGGCGCGGATCGAGGCCATCGTTCATCCGCTCGTGGCACAGGATCGTGCCGCGTTTATCGCCGCGCAAGAGGCTGATGTGACGGTTCTTGATATCCCGCTGCTTTACGAGACGGGGGGAGAGCGCGATCTTGATGCCGTTGCAGTGGTGAGCGTGGCACCCGAGGATCAGCGCGCCCGAGTTCTGGCGCGGGGCACGATGAGCGAGACCGATTTCGAGACTATTCTGGCCCGACAGGTGCCGGATGCTGAAAAGCGCGCCCGCGCGGATTACATCATCGAGACCGACACGCCGGATCATGCCCGCGCGCAGGTGCGCGCGATCCTTGCAAGGATCAGGAACGGGGCAGATGATGCGTGAAATCGTTCTCGATACCGAGACCACCGGGCTGGATCCCTTCGAGGGCCATCGCATCGTCGAGATCGGTGCAGTCGAGCTTTACAATCATATGCCCACGGGGCGCACTTGGCACCAATATGTCAACCCCGCGCGCGACATGCCGCCAGAGGCGTTCGCGGTGCATGGGCTGGGCGAGGAATTCTTGCGCGACAAGCCGCTTTTCGCTGAAATAGGGCCGAAGTTTCTCGAATTCATCGGGGATGCGCCACTGGTGATCCACAACGCGGCGTTTGACATGAAATTCCTCAACGCCGAGCTGGGGTGGTGCGACCTATCTCCGCTGCCGATGAGCCGGGCAATCGACACGCTGATAATGGCGCGGCAGAAATATCCCGGCGCGCCTGCGTCGCTCGATGCGCTGTGTCGGCGGTTCGGCATCGACAATACGGCGCGCACGCTGCACGGCGCGCTGCTCGATTCCGAGATCTTGGCCGAGGTCTATCTGGAATTGATCGGCGGGCGGCAGCCGGATTTTGCGCTGAGCGCAGGGCAAGGGACAAAACAGGGCAAATCAGGCGGGAACAGTGCCGAAAACTGGCGTCCCACCCCGCGCCCGCGCCCCCTTGCGCCGCGGCTGACCGAGGCCGAGCGCGCCGCGCATGAGGAGTTCGTTGCCGCGATGGGCGAGGGCGCTATCTGGAGGCGTTAAGGCTCAGGCGGGGCGGCGGCTTGCAGTAACGTAATTCACGCTCAGATCGCGATCCGAGAGGTTCCATTGCCAGGTGATCGGGTTGAACACAAAGCCCTTGCGATCCACCGCATCAAGGCCAGCCTTGACCAGCAGACCGAACAATTCATCGGGGGTGATGAATTTCGACCATTGATGCGTGCCCCTGGGCAGCCAGCGCATGACATATTCCGCCCCGACAATGGCCATGGCAAAACTCTTGGCATTGCGGTTGATGGTGGAGCAGATCATGAGTCCGCCGGGTTTGAGCAGGTCGTGGCAGGCGGTGAGATAGGCGAGCGGATCAGAGACATGTTCGACCACTTCCATGTTGAGCACCACATCGAACCGCTCGCCCTTGGCGGCCATGTCCTCGGCCGTGCTGTGGCGATAGTCGATCGCAAGGCCCGATTGCGCGGCATGAAGCTGCGCCACCGGGATGTTGCGCGGAGCCGCATCGGCACCCACGACATCGGCCCCGAGCCGCGCCATCGGTTCGCTCAGAAGCCCGCCACCGCAGCCGATATCCAGAAGGCGCAACCCCTTGAACGGCGTGTCGGTGCCAAGATTTCGGTCAAATTCGGCGGCGATCTGGGCCGTGATATAATCGAGCCGACAGGGGTTGAGCATGTGCAGCGGCTTGAACTTGCCGTTCGGATCCCACCATTCGGCGGCCATCGCCTCGAATTTTGCGACCTCAGTTGGGTCGATCGTGGTTTGCATTCCGGCCTCTCTGTGGCTCAATGTGACATGGGCAGTATATAGGACGGGAATGGACAGAGTCGCGAGCAATAAGAGCGCAATGCAGTATCTTCACCCGCCAGTCGAGCCGTTCGACCGGCGCATGATGGATGTGGGCGATGGGCATTTGGTCTATGTCGAGCAATCGGGCCGGGCCGATGGTGTGCCGGTCGTGGTGCTGCATGGCGGTCCGGGGGGCGGATCAAGCCCGGCGATGCGGCGCTATTTCGATCCCGCGGTTTACCGGATCATCCTGTTCGATCAGCGTGGCTGTGGCCATTCCACCCCCCATGCCAGCGTCGAGGCCAATACGACATGGCACCTCGTGGCCGATATCGAGCGGATTCGCGTGGCGCTCGGGATTGACGACTGGATCGTGTTCGGCGGAAGCTGGGGGGCAACGCTGGCGCTGATTTATGCGCAAACGCATCCCGACCGTGCCCGGCACCTGGTGTTGCGTGGTGTGTTTACCATGACGCAGGCCGAGCTTGACTGGTTCTATGGCGGCGGCGCGGCGGCGTTCTGGCCCGAGACATGGGCGCGGTTCACGGCGCTTATTCCCGAGGCCGAGCGCGGCAACATGATCGCAGCCTATCACAAGCGGCTGTTTTCGGGCAATATGGCGCAGGAAATCACCCATGCCAAGGCGTGGACGGCCTGGGAAAACGCGCTTGCCACGGTGCACTCAACCGGCGTGGGGGGCGATACGCCTGCCGATTACGCGCGGGCCTTTGCGCGGCTGGAAAACCACTATTTCCATAATCTCGGGTTTCTTGAAAAGGACGGTCACATCCTCGACCACATGCACCGGATTGCCCATATTCCCGGCACCATCGTGCAGGGCCGCTATGACATGATCTGCCCCCCCGCCTCTGCGCATCGGCTTGCGGCGCGCTGGCCCGCTTGTGATCTACGGATGGTGCCGCTGGCCGGGCACGCGCTTTCAGAGCCGGGGATCAGCGCCGAGCTTGTCCGCGTTATGGCGCGGCTGGCACAGCGGTCCTGAGCGGCGCGCGGACCGGTGATGAAGAGTATGCGTGAGACTTACGACACGCGCGTGGCCAAGGGCACGCTTGCCCGCGACGCGGCGCAAGAGGCGGTGTTGCCCGAGTTCGAGCGGATTCGCGCTGGCCTTGCCGAGCCGCGAAGACAGGGCTTGCTTCGGCGCAAGACGCCGCTGCCAAAGGGGCTTTACCTTTGGGGCGGGGTCGGGCGAGGCAAGTCGATGCTGATGGATATGTTCATCGAGAGCGTCGATGTGCCCAAACGGCGCGTGCACTTTCACGCCTTCATGCAGGAGATGCACGCGGGCCTTCATGCGGCGCGCGCGCGCGGTGAGGCCGACGCGCTGGTGCCCGTCGCGGCGGAGGTGGCGAAATCGGTGCGTCTGCTCGCGTTTGACGAGATGCAGATTACCGACATCACCGATGCGATGATCGTCGGGCGGCTTTTCACCGCGTTGCTTGACGCCGGGGTGGTGGTGGTGACCACCTCTAACCGGGCACCCGATAATCTTTATGAAAACGGACTGAACCGGCAGTTGTTCCTGCCCTTCATCGCGCTGGTGAAAGAGCGGATGGTGGTGCACGAGATGGCCGGGCCGACGGATTACCGCCAGAACCGGCTGACGGGCGCGCGGACATGGTTCACCCCGCTCAACGCCGCGAATCAGGCCGAGATCGAGGCGGTCTGGCAAGACCTGACCGCCGGTCAGGGCGCGCGGCACGAGATCACCGTGAACAAGCGCGCGGTGGAGATCCCCGCCTTTCACAACGGCGTCGCGCGCGCCAGCTTCTTTGATCTCTGCGGCCGCCCGCTTGGCCCGGCGGATTATCTGGCGTTGGCAGAGGCCGTGCGCCTGTTGATCGTGGAGAATGTTCCCCAACTCGGGCGCAACAATTTCAACGAGGCCAAGCGCTTCGTCACCCTCATCGACGCGCTGTACGAGGCGCGTGTGCGGCTTGTCGTGTCGGCGGCAGCGGACCCGGAATATCTTTATGTCGAAGGGGAGGGCTCTTTCGAGTTCGAGCGCACCGCCAGCCGCTTGCGCGAGATGCAATCCGAGGGCTGGGGCGAGGAGCGCTGAAATCGGCGCTTGCAAAGCCTGCGGCACGGGCCTATATCCGCGATTGACAGCGGCACCTCGGGGTCTCCGATGGTTCCACCGGGAAACAGGACGGGCCGCGCGCCCGTTTTTTTGTGCTTGGACGATATGACAAACGACCTCATCGCAAAGGCCGCCATCGACCGCAGGCTTGCCGAGATCATCACCCCGGTGATCGAGGATATGGGATTCGAGCTTGTGCGTGTGCGCCTCATGGGCGGCAAGCTGCCGCTCTTGCAGATCATGGCCGACCGGCCCGAGGGCGGCATCGAGGTGGATGACTGCGCGGCGATCAGCACGGCGGTAAGCGCGATCCTTGATGTCGAGGATCCGGTGAGCGACCCCTATACGCTCGAAGTGTCATCGCCGGGCATCGACAGGCCGCTGACCCGGCTCAAGGATTTCGAGGAATTCGAGGGCTACGAGGCCAAGATCGAGACCGCCGAGTCGATCGACGGGCGCAAGCGGTTCAAGGGCGTGCTTGCCGGGGTCGAGGGTGACGAGGTGATGCTGAACGTCGCCGAGGGCACCATCGGCCTGCGGTTTGACTGGCTCTCGGAGGCCAAGCTGGTGCTGACCGACGAGCTTATCCGCGAGATGCTGCGCGCGCGCAAGGCGGCGGGCGTGATCGACGAGACAGATTTTGACGCGATAGAAACCGATAGCGGTTCCGAGGAGGACTGAGAATGGCAATCACATCGGCCAACCAGCTTGAGCTTTTGCAGACGGCAGAGGCAGTGGCGCGCGAAAAGATGATCGACCCCGGTCTGGTGATCGACGCGATGGAAGAGAGCCTCGCCCGCGCCGCCAAGAGCCGCTACGGCGCGGAAATGGATATTCACGTCACCATCGACCGCAAGACGGGCCGCGCCGCGTTCACCCGCGTGCGCACCGTGGTCGAGGAAGACGCGCTGGAGAATTACCAGGCCGAGTTCACCCCCGAGCAGGCCAAGGCCTATTTCGTTCCCGCCAAGGCGGGGCGCGACGAGTTCTGGATGCGCGACGGCGTGCGGATCGACCCGGCAGAGGCCGATGGCCCGAAGGTGGGCGACGCGTTTCACGAGGCCGTGCCGCCGGTGGAAATGGGCCGCATTGCCGCGCAGAGCGCCAAGCAGGTGATCCTGCAAAAGGTGCGCGAGGCCGAGCGCGACCGCCAATACCAGGCGTTCAAGGATCGCGTGGGCACGATCATCAACGGCGTGGTCAAGCGCGAGGAATACGGCAATGTCATTGTCGAGCTTCAGGGCTTTGGCGAGGCGATGCTGCGCCGCAACGAAAAGATCGGCCGCGAGGCCTATCGCCCCGGCGAGCGCATCCGCGCCTATGTCAAGGATGTGCGCCGCGAACAGCGCGGCCCGCAGATTTTCCTGTCGCGCACCGATCCGCAGTTCATGGCAGAGCTGTTCAAGATGGAAGTGCCCGAGATCTACGACAACATCATCGAGATCAAGGCCGTGGCGCGCGATCCCGGCAGCCGCGCCAAGATCGCGGTAATTTCCTATGACAACTCGATTGATCCGGTTGGTGCCTGCGTGGGGATGCGCGGCAGCCGCGTTCAGGCGGTGGTCAACGAGCTTCAGGGCGAAAAGATCGACATCATCCCGTGGAACGAGGATCAGGCGACCTTCCTTGTCAACGCGCTGCAACCTGCCGAGGTCTCGAAGGTGGTGATCGACGAGGATGCACAGCGCATCGAGGTTGTGGTGCCCGAGGATCAGCTTTCGCTTGCCATCGGGCGGCGCGGGCAGAACGTGCGGCTGGCAAGCCAGCTCACCGGGCTTGATATCGACATCATGACCGAGGCGCAGGACAGCGAGCGGCGGCAGAAGGATTTCGAGGAGCGCACCAGGCTCTTCATGGATGCGCTCGATCTTGATGAATTCTTTGCACAGCTTCTTGTGGCCGAGGGATTCACCAATCTCGAAGAGGTCGCCTATGTCGAGGCCGACGAGCTCTTGACCATCGACGGGGTGGACGAGGATACCGCCAGCGAGCTTCAGGCGCGGGCGCGCGATGTGC
The DNA here is from genome assembly GCA_002421985.1 of Roseovarius sp. UBA6217. Classification (GTDB taxonomy): domain Bacteria; phylum Pseudomonadota; class Alphaproteobacteria; order Rhodobacterales; family Rhodobacteraceae; genus Roseovarius. The sequence continues at coordinate 19,688 of DISF01000067.1, forward strand.
TCGAGGCGCAGGCCACAGAGGCGCTCGAGGCGGCGCGGGCGCTGGGGGCCGATGACAGCCTTATCGGTTTCGAGGGGTTGAGCCCGCAGATGGTTTTGGCGTTGGCAAAGGACGGTGTGAAATCGCTGGAGGATTTCGCCACCTGTGCCGATTGGGAACTGGCCGGTGGCTGGACCACGGATAATGGCACGCGGGTAAAGGATGATGGCATACTCGAGCCGTTCGACGTGTCGCTTGAGGAAGCGCAGGATATGGTGATGACCGCGCGGGTCATGCTTGGCTGGGTCGATCCCGATGATCTGGGGCCGCAGGCCGACAAGGCCGATGATGCCACCGGGACAGAAGAGGAGACCGGGGCCTGATCGCTCAGGCCTCGGGGTCACTCATGGGTCGCGGTGGGCAATCCAGGGATCACGCGGATGGTCCGGTACGCAAGTGCATAGCAACCGGGCAAGAGCGCCCGAAGGCGGAGCTTGTGCGTTTCGTGATCGGGCCGGATGGTGCGGTGGTGCCCGATGTGGCGGGCAAGCTGCCGGGGCGCGGCATTTATGTCGTGCCCACGCGCGAGGCGCTGACCCGCGCCGCCACCAAGGGCCTTTTTGCGCGCGCGGCAAAACGGCCGGTGACCGTGCCAGAGGATCTTGCCGGGATGGTCGAGGCGCTGATCGCGCGTCGGGTCATCGACCTCATCAGCCTTGCCCGCAAGGGTGGCGGCGCGGTGGCCGGATATGAAAAGGTCAAGAACCGGCTGGCGCAGGAGGGCGTGCGCGCGCTCATTCAGGCCAGCGACGGCTCTGAACGCGGCAAATCGGGGCTGAGCACGCCCGAAGGGGCCACCTATATCGGCTGGCTCACCGCCGATGAGCTTGGCCAGGCTTTCAGCCGTCAAACCACGATCCATGCCGCGCTCGGCTATGGAGGTTTGGCGCAACGTGTTGTAGAGGAGGCCGCAAGACTGAAAGGTCTGCGGGTCTCGGACGGCGAGACTTTGCGCCGGAAAGGAAAGTAAGAAACCATGAGCGACAACGACGGAAAGAAACCTCTGGGTGTGCGTGGCGGTCCCCGTTCGGGAAATGTGAAGCAGAGCTTCAGCCACGGGCGCACAAAGAACGTCGTGGTGGAAACCAAGCGCAAGCGGATCGTGGTGCCCAAGCCGGGTGCCGCGCCGGGCGCGGGCATGTCCGCCAAGCCGTCCGTCGGAGTTGCCACTGGCACCAAGCGCCCCGCCGGGGTGTCAGAGGCCGAGCTTGAGCGTCGGCTCAAGGCGCTTGCCGCCGCCAAGGCGCGCGAGGCCGAGGATGCCGCGAAACGCGAGGCCGAGGAAAAGGCTCGCGAGGAAGAGCGCCAGCGCCGCCGTGACGAGGCCGAGGCCAAGGAACGCGAACAGCGCGAGGCCGAGGAAAAGGCCCGCCAGAAGACCGAGGAAGAAGAGCGCCGCAAGCGCGAGGCCGAGGAGGATGCCGTTAAGGCCGCTGCGCCGGTCTCTCCCGATGATGCCCCCGGCTCGGTCCGGCAGGCCCCGCCGCCGAAGGTCGCCCTCGCCCCTCGCAAGCACGAGGATGACGACAAGGGCGCGCGTCGCGGCAAGGGACGTGGTGGCGAGGATGGCCGCCGCGCGGGCAAGCTGACGCTCAACCAGGTGCTGTCGGGTGGCGAGGGCGGCCGCCAGAAGAGCATGGCCGCGATGAAGCGCAAGCAGGAGCGCGCGCGGCAAAAGGCGATGGGCGGGGCGCAGGAGCGCGAAAAGGTCGTGCGCGATGTGCAACTGCCCGAGGTGATCGTTGTCTCCGAGCTTGCCAACCGCATGGCCGAGCGCGTCGGCGACGTGGTCAAGGCGCTCATGCAGATGGGCATGATGGTCACGCAAAACGAATCCATTGACGCCGATACCGCAGAACTCATCATCGAGGAATTCGGCCACCGCGTCGTGCGGGTGAGCGATTCGGATGTCGAGGACGTGATCGCCCATATCGACGATGCGCCCGAAGACATGAAGCCGCGCCCGCCGGTCATCACCATCATGGGCCATGTCGATCACGGCAAGACCTCACTTCTCGATGCCATTCGCGATGCCAAGGTTCAGGCCGGCGAGGCGGGCGGCATCACCCAGCATATCGGTGCCTACCAGGTGAAAACCGACAATGGCACGCTGCTGACCTTCCTTGATACGCCCGGCCACGCGGCCTTTACCTCGATGCGCGCGCGCGGGGCGCATGTCACCGATATCGTGGTGCTGGTCGTGGCCGCCGATGATGCGGTAATGCCGCAGACCATCGAGGCGATCAACCACGCCAAGGCGGCCAAGGTGCCGATGATCGTGGCGATCAACAAGATCGACCTGCCCGCCGCCGATCCCGACAAGGTGCGCGCCGAATTGCTGCGTCACGAGGTCGTGGTCGAGGCGATGTCGGGCGAGGTGCAGGATGTCGAGGTGTCGGCGATCACCGGGCAGGGGCTTGATGAACTACTTGAGGCGATCGCGCTTCAATCCGAGATACTCGAATTGAAGGCCAACCCCGACCGTGCCGCCGAGGGTGCCGTGATCGAGGCACAGCTGGATGTGGGCCGCGGCCCTGTGGCCACTGTTCTGGTCCAGAAGGGGACGCTCCGCCAAGGCGATATCTTTGTCGTGGGAGAGCAGTATGGCAAGGTCCGCGCGCTCATCAACGATCGCGGCGAGCGGGTCAAGGAGGCCGGGCCATCGGTGCCGGTCGAGGTGCTTGGCCTCAACGGCACGCCCGAGGCGGGCGATGTTCTCAACGTCGTCGAGACCGAGGCGCAGGCGCGCGAGATCGCCGAATACCGCGCCAACGCGGCCAAGGAAAAGCGCGCCGCCATTGGCGCGGGCACCTCGCTTGAGCAGCTTCTGGCCAAGGCCAGGGAAGATGCAAGCGTCAAGGAACTGCCCATCGTGGTCAAGGCCGATGTGCAGGGTTCTGCCGAGGCCATCGTTCAGGCGATGGAGAAGATCGGCAACGAGGAGGTNNGGCGTGGGCGCGATCACCGAATCCGATATCGGGCTGGCCGAGGCCTCTGGCGCGCCGGTTCTGGGCTTCAACGTCCGGGCCAACGCGCCCGCGCGCAACAGCGCCAATCAAAAGGGTGTGGAAATCCGCTATTACTCGGTAATCTATGACCTTGTGGACGATGTGAAGGCGGCGGCAAGCGGCCTTCTGGGCAACGAGATCCGCGAGAAATTCATCGGTTACGCCCAGATCAAGGAGGTCTTCAAGGTGACCGGCGTGGGCCGAGTTGCGGGCTGTCTTGTCACCGAGGGCGTTGCGCGCCGGTCTGCCGGGGTGCGGCTCTTGCGCGATGACGTGGTGGTGCACGAAGGCACGCTCAAGACGCTCANNTTCAACATCACCAAGGTCGGCAAGGTGGCGGGCTGCCGCGTCACGGAAGGCAAGATGGAGCGCGGCGCCGGCGTGCGCCTGATCCGCGACAACGTCGTCATCCACGAAGGCAAGCTCAAGACGCTCAAGCGCTTCAAGGACGAGGTTGCCGAGGTGCAATCGGGCCAGGAATGCGGCATGGCCTTCGAGAAATACGATGACATCCGCGAGGGCGACGTGATCGAGATTTTCGAGCGAGAAGAGATCACCCGCACGCTTGCGTGATCGCTGGATCAACGGGGATCGGGGCGGCCTCTGGGCCGCCCTTTTTCATGGGCGCGCTATAGCCAGTCGCGCAGCACCGCGATCAAGGGCAGATCGGCAGGCGGCATCGGGTAGGATCGAAGATCGCCCGGCCGCACCCATTTGAGCGCCTGCCCCTCGCGCCCCTGCACCATGCCCTGCCATTTGCGGCAGGCGAAAAGCGGCATGAGCAGGTGAAAATCCTCATAGGAATGGCTGGCGAAGGTCAGCGGCGCAAGACAGGAGGCCCAGGTGTCGATTCCGAGTTCCTCGTGCAACTCGCGGATCAGCGCCGCTTCGGGCGTCTCTCCCGGCTCGACCTTGCCGCCGGGAAATTCCCACAGCCCCGCCATCGATTTGCCCATCGGTCGCTGCGCCAGAAGCACGCGGCCATCAACGTCGATGAGCGCCACCGCCGAAACAAGAACTATCTTCAAGACCGGTAATCCGCGTTGATCTCGATATAGCCGTGGGTCAGGTCGCAGGTCCAGACCCGCGCCGTGCCCCCGCCGAGGCCAAGATCGACATGAATCACGATTTCGGCGTTTTTCATGTAGGCCGCAGCCTTTGCTTCGTCATACGCGGGGCTCACCTCGCCCTCGCGGGCCACCTCCAGATCGCCGAACCAGATCGACAGGCGGTCGCGATCGGCCCGGACGCCGGATTTGCCCACCGCCATGACGACGCGCCCCCAATTCGGATCTTCGCCGGCGATGGCGGTCTTGACCAGCGGTGAATTGGCGATGGATTTGGCATGGATATGCGCCTCTGCATCCGAGGCGGCCCCGGTCACCGAGACCTCGACGAATTTCGTCGCGCCCTCGCCATCGCGCACCACCTGATGCGCCAGATCGAGCATGACACGGCGCAGCGCCTCCATGAAGCCCACGCTGGTCTCGGTCACGCGCACCCCCGAGGCCCCCGTTGCCGCCATCAATAGCGTGTCGGAGGTGGAGGTGTCGCTATCGACGGTGATGCAGTTGAACGTGCTGCGGTTGAGCGCGCTAATCATATCCTGCAACACCGCCTGCTCCATCGCGGCGTCGGTAAAGATATAGACCAGCATCGTCGCCATGTCCGGCGCGATCATCCCCGATCCCTTGGCGATACCGGCGATATGCACGCTTTGCCCGTCGATGGTGACGGTCTCGTGCGCGCCCTTGGGGAAAGTGTCGGTGGTCATGATCGCGCGCGCGGCGGCACCGATCCCGCCGGGCGCAAGCCTTTTGGCCAGATCATCAAGGCAGTCGGTGATGCGTGTATGGGGCAGCGGCTCGCCGATGACGCCGGTAGACGAGGTAAAGACGCGGGACGTTGGCACGCCAAGCCGCTCGGCCACCGCCGCCGTCACCGCCTCGACCGAGGCAACCCCGCGCCGCCCGGTAAAGGCATTGGCATTGCCGGAATTGACAAGGATCGCCGCGCCGGGGCCGGGATCGCCGCCGATCTTGGCCTGACAGTCGAGCACCGCCGCCGAGCGCGTGGCCGAGCGGGTGAATACCCCCGCTACCGCCGTGCCCGGTGCGAGGCTGACCAGCAGCACATCGGTGCGCCCCGCATAGCGCACCCCGGCCTCGGCGGTGGCGAATCGCACGCCGCCGATTTCGGGCAGGTCGGGAAACGCAGGCGGCGCAAGCGGCGAGACCGGCAGGGATTTGCCCATGGGATCAGTTCTCCAGCAGGTCGAACCGGTTGATGAGATCGGGCGACAGTCCCTCAGCGCCGGAGCGGTCAACCTTGGCTTGTGCCTCGAGCTGCGCGATTTGGGCCTCGAGCGCCTGCCTGCGCAGCGTGTCGGCCAATTCGTCGCGCACGTCGTCAAGCGCGGGGCGTTCCTTGATGCGGGTCTCGTTGAGCTTGATGACATGCCAGCCGAATTGCGTCTGCACCGGGGCCGAGACCTCGCCCACCTCGAGCGCGGCAACCGCCTCGGAAAACTCCGGCACCATCATGCCCGCGCTGAACCACCCAAGCTCGCCCCCCGAGGGGCCGGTGGGGCCGGTGGAATGCTCTTGCGCCAGCGCGGCGAAATTGGCACCACCGCTGAGTTCCTCGACAAGCGATTGCGCCTTTTCCTCTGTCTCGACAAGGATATGCGCGGCGCGATACTCGGTTTCCTCGGCAGCTTCGGCATATTCGCTGTCATAAGCGGCCTGAAGCGCATCGGGGGTGACCGCGGCCTCGATAATGGAGCGGATCACATCTGACGCGGTAACCGCGCGCTCTTCGTTGTCGAGGCGCAGCCGCGCGATGGCCGAAAGATCGCCCTCATGCGACTGGCGCAACAGCTCTTGTTGCACAAGCTGGTCGAGCACGCCCTCGAAGAGCACATCGGCGGGGATCTGGCTGTATTCCTGCGGAAGTGTGGCGCGCAGCGCAAGCATATGGCCGAGGGTGATCCCGGTCTCGCCCACGGTGGCCATCACCTTGTCAAGGCTCGGCGCATCCTGCGCTGTGGCGGGTGCAGTGGCCGCAAGGGCGGCAATCAGCGCGGGGGCGACAAGTTTGTGAAACATCGACATCATCCTTTATCCATGACGCCGCATCGCCCGGCGGGCCCGCGACGTTGACAGTTTTCCGGCGGCCCCTTACATCGCCTTGGTATCGAAGGCGCGACCCACCTGCTCGCGCCCGTTCTAGGGCGTGCAGGCAAGCGGGGCAAGCGATTGCCTTTCACAGAAGTCAAAACACCGGATCGGACGAGACATGCTTGGTATTGGAAGGGTCGCGCGCAAGATTTTCGGCACGCCGAATGATCGCCGGATCAAGGCGACGCGCCCGCTGATCGCGCAGATCAACGCGCTGGAGCCGGAATTCGAGGCATTGGACGATGCCGGGCTGATCGCCAAAACGGACGAGTTCCGCAAGCGCATCACGGGCGGCGAAAGCCTTGATTCGCTTCTGCCCGAGGCATTCGCCAATTGCCGCGAGGGCGCGCGCCGGGCGCTGGGCCTGCGGGCCTTTGACGTTCAGCTCATGGGCGGGATCTTCCTGCATCAGGGCAATATCTCCGAGATGAAGACCGGCGAGGGCAAGACGTTGGTGGCGACGCTGCCCGCCTATCTCAACGCGCTGTCGGGCAAGGGCGTGCATATCGTCACCGTCAATGATTATCTCGCGAAACGCGATGCCGAGTGGATGAGCAAGGTCTTTGCCGCGCTCGGCATGACCACCGGCGTCGTCTATCCGCAGCAGCCCGAGGCCGAGAAAAAGGCCGCCTATGCCGCCGATGTCACCTATGCCACCAATAACGAGCTTGGCTTTGACTATCTGCGCGACAACATGAAATCCTCTCTCGAAGAGATGAACCAGCGCGGCCACAATTTCGCGATCGTGGACGAGGTGGACAGCATCCTGATCGACGAGGCGCGCACGCCGCTCATCATTTCGGGGCCAAGCCAGGACCGCAGCGATCTTTACCGCAGCATAGACGTTATCATCCCGGAATTGACCGAGCAGCATTTCAGCCTTGATGAAAAGACCCGCAACGTCACCTATACCGACGAGGGCAACGAGTTTCTCGAACAGCTGCTGCACGAACGCGGCCTCTTGCCCGAGGGGCAATCGCTCTATGATCCCGAGAGCACGACCATCGTGCATCACGTCAACCAGGGCCTGCGCGCGCACAAACTTTTCTCGCGCGACAAGGATTACATCGTGCGCGGCGGCGAGGTGGTGCTGATCGACGAATTCACCGGGCGGATGATGGCGGGGCGGCGGCTCTCGGACGGGTTGCATCAGGCGATCGAGGCCAAGGAGGGCTGTCCCATCCAGCCCGAGAACGTGACCCTCGCCAGCGTGACCTTCCAGAACTATTTCCGGCTTTATGACAAGCTGTCGGGCATGACCGGCACGGCAGTGACCGAGGCCGAGGAATTCTCCGAGATCTACGGGCTTGGCGTGGTCGAGGTGCCCACCAATCGCCCCATCGCCCGGATCGACAAGGATGATGCCGTCTATCGCACCGCGCGCGAGAAATACGAGGCCATCGTCGAGGAAATCCGCGAGGCCCATGACAGGGGCCAGCCGATCCTTGTCGGCACCACCTCGATCGAGAAATCCGAGATGCTCAGCGGGCTTCTGACCAAGGCGGGCATCCCCCACAACGTGCTCAACGCGCGCCAGCATGAACAAGAGGCGCAGATCATCGCCGACGCGGGCAAGCTTGGCGCGGTGACAATCGCCACCAACATGGCCGGGCGCGGCACCGACATAAAGCTTGGCGGCAATGTCGATTTTCAGGTCATGGAAGCCATCGCCGCCGATCCCGAGGGCGACCCCGAAGCGATCCGCAAGCGAATCGAGGATGCACATGCCGCCGATGAACAGGCGGTGATCGCGGCGGGGGGCCTGTTCGTTCTCGCCACCGAGCGCCACGAGAGTCGTCGCATCGACAACCAGTTGCGCGGGCGCTCTGGCCGTCAGGGCGATCCGGGGCTGTCGGCCTTCTATCTCAGCCTCGAAGATGATCTGATGCGCATCTTCGGCAGCGATCGGCTCGAAAAGGTGCTCTCGACGCTGGGCATGAAAGAGGGCGAGGCGATCATCCATCCTTGGGTGAACAAATCGCTGGAACGCGCTCAGGCCAAGGTCGAGGCGCGCAATTTCGACATCCGCAAGCAGCTCCTGAAATTCGACGACGTGATGAACGAGCAGCGCAAGGTGATCTTCAAGCAGCGGCTCGACATCATGAAGGCCGACGACCTGAGCGAGATTGTCGGTGATATGCGCGCCGAGGTCATCGCCGATATGGTGGACGAGTTCATGCCGCCGAAAACCTATGCCGACCAGTGGGATACCGACGGTTTGCAGGCGGCCGTGCGCGAGCGGCTCAACATGGATCTGCCGGTGGCAGACTGGGCCGCCGAGGAAGGCGTGAACGACGAGGATATCATCGAGCGGCTGGAAAAGGCCGCCGCCGAGATGATGGCCGCCAAGGCCGCGCAATTCGGCCCCGAGACCATGCGCATGATCGAAAAACAGGTTCTGTTGCAGGTGATCGACAGCAAATGGCGCGAGCACCTTCTGACGCTGGAGCATCTGCGATCCGTGGTCGGGTTTCGCGGCTATGCCCAGCGCGATCCGCTCAACGAATACAAGACCGAGGCGTTCCACCTGTTTGAAACCATGCTCGACAGCCTGCGCAGCGAGGTAAGCCAGAAACTCGCGCAGATCAGGCCGATGACCGAGGAGGAACAGACCGCCCTGATGCGCGATCTCGAGGCGCAGCGCGCGGCGATGGAGGCAGCGGCGCAGCCCGCAGGCCCGCCGGAGGGGTTTCCCGATTCGATCCCCGGATTTGTCGAGGCGGACCCGTCCACCTGGGGTAATCCGGGGCGCAACGATCCCTGCCCCTGTGGCTCGGGGCGGAAATTCAAGCATTGCCACGGGCGGCTGGCCTGAGCCAGCCCGAATGATCCCGCTTTCCTGACACTGTGAGGCCTTTTTTAACGGCTATCCCCTAGCCTTGATGTGTTCGAGGTTTGGAGGGCGGTATGGCCCGGATTAAGCGTTACATCATCGCGGGCGGCATCCTTGTATGTGCGCTCGGCGTTGGGTTTCTTCTGCAAGCGAGGGCGACCACGCCACCGCCGCAGAGCGCAACGCCACGCGCGGAGCCCCCGGTGGAGATCTCGGGAATCGAGCTGACATCCGCCCCGGCGCTGCCGACGCTTCCCGATGCGGTGGCGCTGCCCCATGCGGGCGTGATCCGCGCCGTCGCCCGCGACGTGCCGCTGCCCGGCGGTCTCCCGTCGGAGGAGCGCGCGCCGGCCTTTTCCTGCGAGGCGGAAATGACGGCCTCGCTGCGCGACGCGGCCATCGTGCACCTCGAGATCGAGGCCGCCTGCCGCCCGAACGCGCGGGGCACGCTGCACCACAACGGCATGATGGTCACGGTGCTGACCGATGCGGACGGGCGCGCGCGTTTAGATATGCCCGCGCTGAGCCAGTCGGCAGTGTTCATCCTCGCCTTCGAGGATGGCAAGGGCGCGCTTGCCACGGCGCAGGTGGACGATCTGCCGCTTTACGACCGCTACGTGGTGCAATGGCGCGGCGATGCGCAGAGCCTGCGGCTTCATGCCTTCGAATACGGTGCCGATTTCGGCCAGCCCGGTCACGTCTGGTCCCAGCCCGGCCATGACGAGGCCGAGGGTTTCGTCTTGCGCCTTGGCGATGATGCGCCCGGCCCGGCCCTGCGCGCCGAGATCTACACCTTCCCCACCGCAAACGCGACGCGCGACGGCACGGTCGCGCTGCGGATCGAGGCCGAGGTGACCGAGGAGAATTGCGGCCGCGATCTCGAGGCGCAGGCTGTCTCCATCGGGCGCGAGGGTGCAGCGCTTCAGGTGAGCGAGCTTCTTCTCCCGATGCCCGGCTGCGATGCGGTGGGTGAGTTTCTGGTGTTGAAAAACCTGTTCAACGACCTGAATATCGCGCAAAACTGACGCGGGGGAATTCGGGGATCGAGCCATGGCGGGACTGCGTGCGGCAAGCCTCGCCGCGTTTCTCATCGCGGTCGGATCAGGGCCGGTTGCGGCGCAGGATGTGCTGTTGCGGTCGCATGACGGCGCGGTTGAAATCGACGGTAACCTTCTGGGCTTTGACGGCGAGTTCTACCGCGTCGACACGATCTATGGCGAGTTGACCATCGACGGCTCGGGCGTGACCTGCGAGGGGCCGGGATGTCCCGATCTCGAGGCCTTCGTGGCGCGGGCGGTCTTTTCCGGTGCGCCGATCATCGGGCGCGTGCTCTTGCCATCGCTGCTCGAGGCATTTGCCATTCGTGATGGATACGTGCTTGCCCGCCATGACGGGGCGCACGACGGCGATGATCTTCGGGTGAGCCTTCATGCGAAAGACGTTGAAAAAACGCTGCTTGGTGAGTTTCGGTTCCGGCTGACCAGCTCGGATGAGGGCCTGGCCGACCTGCTCACCGGCGAGGCCGATATCTCGATGAGCCTGCGCGAGGCGCGTGCCGGGGAACTGGCGCGCGCGCGCGACGCCGGTCTGGGCGATCTGGCCGCCCCGGCGCGGATGCGGGTTCTGGCGCTTGACGCGCTGGTGCCGGTCGTGGCCCCGGCCAACCCGGTCCAGAGCCTGAGCCTGCGCGACCTCTCGGATATCCTGACCGGAAAGATCACGAACTGGGCCACGCTTGGCGGCCCCGATGCGCCGATCGACGTGCATTTGTGGGCCCCGGAAACAGGCATAGGCCAAGCCACCGCCGATCAGGTCATGCGCGTGGATGCAGCAGCCGAGATGATCACCACGATCACAACGCATCGCGACGGGGCCGGGCTTGCGCGCGCGGTGGTGGTCAATCCTTTCGCATTCGGCCTCACCCCGCGGTCGGAACAGGGCGAGACATGGGAGCTGGCCTTGACCGGGCCGTGCGGTTTTGCGCTGCGGGCGGATCGGCAGACGGTGAAGACCGAGGATTATCCGCTGACCGCGCCGCTGCTTCTCTACCTCCCCGCGCGCCGCTTGCCCAAGCTGATACGCGATTTCATCGCCTATCTTGATGATCCCTCGGCGCAGCTTGTCATCCGGCGGGCGGGGTTTGCCGATCAGGCCCCCGAGGAGATCGGCATTGCCCGGCAGGGCGACCGGTTTGCCAATGCCATCGCGCGGGCAGAGCCCGAAACCGGGCTTGATGAGCTCAAGCGCATGGTCGGGTTGTTGGCCCCGCTCCGGCGGTTGACGACAAGGTTTCGCTTCGAGACCGGATCGGCCCGGCTTGACGTGCAGTCGCGCGCCAATGTCGAACGGCTGGCCGATGCGCTGCAACAGGGGCTTTATGACAATCGGCAGATCGTCTTTGTCGGGTTTTCCGATGGCGAGGGCGCGGCGCGGGACAACCGTGAGATCGCGCTGCGCCGTGCACAGACGGTGCGCGACGCGGTGGTGGCGAAGGCCGAGACTGCTCGGCTCGACCGGGTGGCGATGTCGGTTGATGCCTTTGGCGAGGCGATGCCGATGGCCTGCGACGATACCGCCTGGGGCCGACGGGTGAACCGGCGGGTGGAGATCTGGGTGCGCTGAGCGCTCAGAGATAGCCGTCGGCGCGAAAGCTCACCTCGGCGGATTTTCCGATGATGACATGATCGTGGAGCACGAGGCCGAGCGCGTCGGCGGCGCGTACGATCTCGGCGGTCATGGTGATATCGGCCTGCGACGGGGTGGGATCGCCGGAGGGGTGATTATGCACGAGGATGAGCGCGCTGGCATCGAGCAGCAGTGCGCGCTTGACCACCTCGCGCGGATAGACCGGCACGTGATCGACGGTGCCGCGCGCTTGTTCCTCGTCGGCGATGAGCACGTTCTTGCGGTCGAGATAGAAGACGCGGAACTGTTCGGTTGCGCGATGTGCCATGCTGGTGCGGCAATAGTCAATCAGCGCCGCCCAGGATGAGATTGCCGGCCGCCCGATCACGCGGGCCTGCGCGAGCCGGTGGGCGGCGGCCTCGACGATGCGCAACTCGGTGACGACCGCATCGCCCACGCCCTCGATCTCGCAAAGTTGCTCGGACGGGGCGGAGACCACCCCGGCGAAATCCCCGAACCGCGCCAGCAGGGCATGGGCCATGGGTTTGACATCGCGGCGGGGAATGGCACGAAAGAGCACAAGCTCGAGCATCTCGTAATCGGGGATCGCCGCCGCCCCACCGTTGAGAAACCGTTCGCGCAGGCGGCGGCGGTGGTCGCGGATATAAGAGGGCTGCGGCGCGGCAGTGCGGGGGCGCGCGGCAGGTACCGGGGCCGCGGCAAAGAGCGGCAGGCTGGCATCGTTGAAGGCGGCGGGCGTGTGCATGGCACAGAGCATCGCGTGCCCGCGTTACCAAAGGGTAAACGCCGGCACGCCTGAGCGTCAGCTTTTCATCGAATCCCAGAAATCCTTGACCGAGGAGAAAAAGCTTTTGCTCTCGGGGTTGTTGTCTTCGCTCATCGCCTCGAATTCGCGCAGAAGCTCTTTCTGACGGGTGGTGAGGTTGACCGGGGTTTCGACCGCAAGCTCGATCATCATGTCGCCCCGCCCGCCACCGCGCAGCGCCGGCATCCCCTTGCCGCGCAGGCGCATCTGACGCCCCGATTGCGAGCCGGCCGGGATCTTGACCCGCGAGCGCCCGCCGTCGATCGTTGGCACCTCGATATCGCCGCCAAGCGCTGCGCGGGTCATCGAGACCGGCACGCGGCAAAAGAGATTGCTCTCCTCACGCTCGAAAATCTCGTGCGGGGCCACCTCGATGAAGATATAGAGATCGCCCGCCGGGCCGCCTCGCATCCCGGCCTCGCCCTCGCCCGAGAGGCGGATGCGGGTGCCGGTCTCGACGCCCGCCGGGATGTTGACGCTGAGTGCGCGTTCCTTGGGCACGCGGCCTTGGCCCTGGCAGGATTTGCACGGGTTCTTGACGATCTGGCCAAGCCCGCCGCAGGTGGGGCAGGTGCGCTCGACCGTGAAAAAGCCCTGTTGGGCACGCACCTTGCCCATGCCCGAGCAGGTCGGGCAGGTGCTGGGCTGTGCGCCGCCTTCGGCCCCTGATCCGTCGCAGGCCTCGCAGGTGGCGGCACTGGTGACCTTGATCGTCTTTTGCAGGCCAGCATAGGCCTCTTCGAGCGTCACACGCAGGTTATAGCGAAGGTCGGCCCCGCGCGCCGCGCGTTGACGTCCGCCGCCGCGCTGGCCACCCATGAAATCGCCGAACAGGTCGTCGAACACATCCGAGAAGGCCGAGGCGAAATCGCCTTGTCCCGGTCCGCCGCCCCATCCGCCACCGGGGCGTGGCCCGCCACCGCCCATGCTCCCGTCAAAGGCGGCATGACCGAAGCGGTCATAGGCGGCCTTTTTCTCGGGGTCCTTGAGCACGTCATAGGCCTCTCCCGCCTCCTTGAACTGGCGCTCGGAATCGGCACTGTCCTTGTTGCGGTCGGGGTGCAGCTCTTTCGCCTTCCGGCGATAGGCGCGTTTTATCTCTTCTGCCGAGGCCCCCTTGGACAGGCCGAGCACCTCGTAATAGTCGCGTTTGGCCATCTGGGATCTCCTTCAAGCGCGCACCGGGGCCGATATCGGCCCCGGTGCAAGGCATGGGCCTCAGCGGCGCTTGTTGTCGTCGATATCCTCGAAATCGGCATCGACGATGTCATCCTCGCCGGGGCCGGCATCGGCGGCCTTGATCCCGTCATCGCCGTCGTCCTGGCTCGCCTTGTAGATGGCCTCGCCAAGCTTCATCGAGGCCTCTGCGACGTTCTGGATACCGGCCTTGATCTTGTCGGTGGTCGCGTCATCCTTGGCGAGATCGTCCTTGAGCGCGGCAATGGCAAGCTCGATCGCCTCGACCGTGGTAGGATCGACCTTGTCGCCATGCTCCTCGAGCGATTTCTCGGTCGAGTTGACGATGCTCTCGGCCTGGTTGCGGGCCTCGACAAGCGCGCGGCGCGCCTTGTCGCTCTCGGCGTTTTCCTCGGCCTCGCGCACCATGCGCTCGATATCCTCATCCGTGAGGCCGCCCGATGCCTGGATGGTGATCTTCTGCTCCTTGTTGGTGCCCTTGTCCTTGGCCGAGACGCTGACGATACCGTTGGCGTCGATATCAAAAGTCACTTCGATTTGGGGCATCCCACGCGGGGCTGGGGGGATGTTTTCAAGGTTGAACTGGCCGAGCAACTTGTTGTCGGCGGCCATCTCGCGCTCGCCCTGGAAGACGCGGATCGTCACCGCGCTCTGGTTGTCCTCGGCGGTGGAGAAGATCTGCGACTTGTTGGTCGGGATCGTGGTGTTGCGGTCGATCAGGCGCGTGAACACGCCGCCAAGCGTTTCGATCCCGAGCGAGAGCGGCGTCACGTCGAGCAGGACCACGTCCTTGACGTCGCCTTGCAGCACGCCCGCCTGAATGGCGGCACCCATGGCCACCACCTCGTCGGGGTTGACGCCCTTGTGCGGTTCCTTGCCGAAGAACTTGGTCACTTCCTCGATCACCTTCGGCATCCGCGTCATGCCGCCGACAAGCACCACCTCATCGACTTCGGAGGCGGAAATACCGGCATCCTTGAGCGCGGCCTTGCACGGCTTGAGCGAGGCGGCGATGAGATCGCTCACCAGGCTTTCAAGCTTGGCCCGGGTGAGCTTGACCACCATGTGCAGCGGCTGCCCGTTCGCACCCATCGATATGAACGGCTGGTTGATCTCGGTCTGGCTGCTGGAGCTGAGCTCGATCTTGGCCTTCTCGGCCGCTTCCTTGAGGCGTTGCAGCGCCATCTTGTCCTGCCGCAGATCGACAGCGTGTTCTTTCTTGAACTCCTCGGCGAGGTAATTCACGATCCGCATGTCGAAATCCTCGCCGCCGAGGAAGGTATCCCCGTTGGTGGATTTCACCTCGAACAGGCCATCGTCGATCTCGAGAATGGTCACGTCAAACGTGCCGCCGCCAAGGTCATAGACCGCGATCGTGTGGGTGTTTTTCTTGTCGAGTCCGTAGGCGAGCGCGGCGGCTGTCGGCTCGTTGATGATGCGCAGCAC
>DISF01000013.1:0-4495 GCA_002421985.1 Roseovarius sp. UBA6217
GGCCGCCACCTGCGCCATGCGTTGATGTTTTTCGGATTTGGCGAGATAAAGCGCACCCAAACTGACGCTGGATCGCCGCACCGCGGCCCGTCAATGCGCGGCTCACCCCAACGGCAGCAACAGGCCAGAAACCTCCACCGTGCAGCATCGGGCACCTTGTGTCAGGTTCCAGACACCGGAGTCCTTGGGTCACATCCGGCCTGCTCTGTATCAACCCGTGACGCCCTTACCGGCACCTGCAAAGCCGCAGCGGGGGCGCTACGAGATTTCCCAAATCAGGCATTTCTTTCCTGACAACGCGCGCAATCCGTGTCATGGGTTGTCCAAAGGCGATCTTTCCGGTTCTGGAGGCGCGCATGGACCATGCAACGGTGATGACGCTCGTGCAATGGGGGCACGGGGATGAATGGCGGCTCGTGCTGCAACATTCCCGCCCGCATCACGCGCTTGTCTGGATGACGCGCGGACAGGGGGTTGCCGTCGTCGAGGGGGTGCGCCGGGGCCTGGGCGTACATAACGCGCTGGTGCTGCCTGCGGGCACGATGTTCTCGCTCGACACGGGCAAGACCGGCTTTGGCCTTGTCTGCGAGATGCCCGCGCAGGCCGCGGCCCCCATGCCCGACCGCGCACAGCACCTGCGCATCCGCGATGTGATCGGCCAGAGCGAGCTGACCGCGATCTTCGAGGCGATGCAGCGCGAGCAGAACGACGCGCGCCCCTTCGCCGAGGAGGCGGTGGACGCGCAGGCGGCGCTGATGAGCGTGTGGTTGCGCCGCGCCATGCTCTCGCATCCCGACGAGCACGCCCCCGGTGCCGCCGAGCGGCTGGTGCGGGCCTATGCCGCGCTGATCGAGCGCCACCACGCCAGCACCCGCAGCATGGCCGATCACGCCCGCACGCTGGGCGTGACGCCCACGCATCTTACCCGCGTCTGCCGCCGCCTCTCGGGGCTGAGCGCCGCCGAATTGCTGACCCAGCGCAGCCTTCATGCCGCGCGCGACCTGATCGAGGCGGGCGAGCGCCCGATGGCACAGATCGCCGCCGATCTCGGCTTTGGCAGCGCCGCCTATTTCTCGCGCTTCATCCTGCACCATACCGGCAAGAGCCCGTCCGACCTGCGGCAGGCGGCGCGCAAGCGTGCCGCGTCGCGGCGTGTGATCTGACAGCGGGAACGGGTTGCACGCGCGGGCGCGCCGGTCTCTAATGAGCCAAGGCCCCAAGCGAGAGAATCCCGCCATGTCGGTCCCTGCCCTGCCCCGCCCTCCCGGTCTTGCCACGCTGTGCGGCGATCTGCATTCAGGCCGGATGGGGCGGCGCGACTTTCTCGGCCACGCCACGGCGCTGGGCCTTGGTGCGGCTGCGGCGCTTGCGCTTGCCGGGCTGCCGGGGCCTGCGCGCGCGCAGCCCCCCATTGCCCGGGGCGGCACCCTGCGCATCCAGCAAAACGTCAAGCCTCTCAAGGATCCGCGCAGCTATGACTGGAGCGAGATGGGCAACCAGACCCGTGGCTTCCTTGAATATCTGGTGGAATACCAACGCGATGGCACATTTCGCGGTATGCTGTTGCAGGGCTGGAGCGTGAATGAGGACGCCACCCGCTACGCGCTGCGCCTGCGCCCCGGCGTGCGCTGGAACAACGGCGATATCTTCACCGCCGCGCATGTCGCGCATAATATCACGCGCTGGTGCGACACCACCGCGCCGGGCAATTCGATGGCCAGCCGCATGACGCCGCTCATCGACCCGGCCACCGGACAGGCGCGCGCGGGCGCGATCGAGATCACCGATCCGCTCACCGTCACGCTTTATCTCGACCGACCCGATATCTCGCTCATCGCCAGCATGTCGGATTACCCGGCGGCGATCGTGCATCCCGGATATGACGGCGGCGATCCGTTTGCGCATGGCATCGGCACCGGGCCGTTCCGCCCCGTCAGTCTCGCCGTGGGCGAGCGCTGCGTGCTCGAGCGCCACCCCGATCACCGCTGGTGGGGGGCGGATGTGTTCGGCGGGCCGTGGCTCGACCGGGTGGAATTCGTCGATCTGGGCACCAACCCCACCACATGGCTTGCCGCCGCCGAGGCGGGAGAGATCGACATGCTTTATGAAAGCGTCGGCAGCTTCATTCCGGCGATGGATGCCATCGGCTGGACCGGTACCGGGATCGAGAGCACCGCCACCATCGTGTTTCGCGGCGCGCAGAATGCGCGAATCAGCAGCATCAACCCCTATGCCCGCCGCGACGTGCGCCGCGCGCTCGCGCTCGCGGTGGATAACGCGATCTGCCTGGAGCTAGGCTATGACGGGCGCGGCACGGTTGCGGGCAACGATCATGTCAGCCCGCTGCACCCCGCCCATGCCGATCTTGGCCCCGCCCCCCATGATCCGGCCGAAGCGCGCCGTCTGATCACGCAAGCCGGGCTCATGGGTTTCAGGCACGAGCTTGTGACCCTCGATGACGAATGGCAGCGCGCCAGCGGCGACGCAGTCGCGGCGCAGTTGCGCGATGCCGGGCTGCGGGTGGTGCGGCGTATCGTGCCGGGAGAGACATTCTGGGCCAATTGGCGCGATTATCCGTTTTCCGGCACCCAGTGGAACCACCGCCCCCTCGCGGTGCAAGTGCTGGGGCTGGCCTATCGCTCGGGTGCCGCGTGGAACGAGACCGGCTTTGCCAATGCCGAATTCGACGCCCTGCTTGACGAGGCCAACGCGCTTTTCGACGCCGAGGCGCGCCGCAAGGTAATGGCGCGGCTTCAGGCAATCCTGCGCGACGAGGGCGTCATCATCCAGCCCTATTGGCGCGACCTGCACAATCACCATAACGGGCGGCTGGTGAATGCGGAAAAGCACCCCTCCCACGAAATCCATCTCTGCCGGATCGGCTTTGCCGCCTGAGCGTTGGCTCAGCTTCCCAGGATCACCCGCACGTAATTGCGGGTCTCCTTGTAAGGGGGCACGCCGCCATGTTTCTCGACCGCGCCGGGCCCGGCATTATAGGCCGCCAGCGCCAGACGCCACGAGCCGAACTTGCGGTATTGTGCGGCAAGATAGCGCGCGCCGCCCTCGAGGTTCTGCCGCGGGTCGCGCGGATCGACGCCGAGGATGCGCGCGGTCTCGGGCATGAGCTGCGCCAGCCCGATCGCCCCCTTTTGCGACACCGCGTCAGGGCGCCAGCCCGATTCCTGCTGCACCAGCCGCAAAAACATGCTCTCGGGGATGCCGTGACGGCGCGCAGCCTGTTTCGCCGCGTCAAGATAGGGGCCGCGATAGGCCCCGCGAAACAGCGGCGACGGCGACAGATCATCCCACATCGTGGGCGCGCGAAAGCCCGTGCGCTCGATCTGCATGGTGCTTTTCGTCTTCTGGTTCGCCCGGCGGTCAAGCACGTTCGCCTGCGATTTGAAAACGCCGATTCGCCCCTTGGTGGACAGCGTATCGGCCGCAGAAGCCTGCGGAGCCAGCAGCCCGGCCACAAGCGCGCCCACGATCCAGCGCATCCCCTGTCGTCCCCCGTAAAATCCCTGACGCGCACCCTAGCGGGATCTCACAGGATTTTCGAGCCTTTTTCGCCCTGCGCCCCCCCCGACGCGCGGGAAATCGCCACGGACCGGCGAATTTTAACCTTTCCTTCACGCCGATGCGATGGTGTAACCGGGACGAAGGCATAACAACGCGAACAAGGAGGGCATCATGGCCGGCTCTGTCAACAAGGTCATCATCATCGGCAACCTTGGCCGCGATCCCGAGGTGCGCACGTTCCAGAACGGCGGCAAGGTGTGCAACCTGCGCATCGCCACGTCGGAGACATGGAAGGACCGCAACACCGGCGAACGCCGCGAGAAAACCGAATGGCATTCGGTCGCGATCTTTTCCGAGCCGCTGGCACGCATCGCCGAGCAATATCTGCGCAAGGGCTCCAAGGTCTATGTCGAGGGGCAACTGGAAACCCGCAAATGGCAGGATCAGTCCGGCCAGGACCGTTATACCACCGAGGTGGTATTGCGCCCGTATCGTGGTGAGTTGACCATGCTCGACGGCCGCAGCGAGGGTGGCACCGGCGGTGGCGGCTATGGCGGCGACCGCGATGAGGGCTATGGCGGCGGCGATTACGGCGGCGGGGCCCCTGCCGGGCGGCCCTCGAATGATATGGATGACGAAATCCCGTTCTGATTGCCACCGCGATCTCCCCCGCGCGCGAACCGCTTTGCCTCTGGTCATTCTGCGCCGCGGCGTCTAAGGCGCGGGCAGAACAGTATCAGGACACCGCCCAATGGATATGCGCAACATCGCAATCATCGCCCATGTCGACCACGGCAAGACCACGCTCGTGGACGAATTGCTCAAACAATCCGGCGCGTTCCGCGCGGGGCAGGCCGTGGACGAGCGCGCGATGGACAGCAACGATATCGAGCGAGAGCGCGGTATCACCATCTTTGCCAAGCCCACCTCGGTGGTGTGGAAAACCACCCGCATCAACATCGTCGACACCCCCGGC
>DISF01000013.1:4520-5010 GCA_002421985.1 Roseovarius sp. UBA6217
GTGCTCAACAAGGTCGACAAGCCCGAGGCCGAGCCGGACCGCGCGCTTGACGAATGTTTCGATCTTTTCGCCAATCTCGGGGCCAATGAGGATCAGCTCGATTTTCCGCACATGTATGCGTCTGGCCGTTCCGGCTGGGCCGATCACGAGCTTGACGGCCCGCGCAAGGATCTCTCGGCGCTGTTTGACCTCATCATCAACCATGTGCCCGCCCCCCGGCAGATCAAGCATGTGGATGAGGATTTCCGCATGCTCGCCACCACGCTCGGGGCCGATCCCTTTGTCGGGCGACTGCTGACCGGACGGGTGGAATCGGGCCGTCTCAGGGTGGGGCAGACCGTGCAGGCGCTCTCGCGCATCGGCCAGAAGATCGAACAGTTCCGCGTGACGCGGATTCAGGCGTTTCGCGGCCTCTCCTCGCAGGATATCGAAGAGGCCAGCGCGGGCGATATCGTGTCCATCGCGGGCATGTCCAAGGCCACCGTGGCCG
>DISF01000013.1:5136-9506 GCA_002421985.1 Roseovarius sp. UBA6217
GTTCTGATCGAGAACATGCGCCGCGAGGGGTTCGAGCTCAGCATCTCGCGCCCGCAGGTTCTGATGCGCGAGGGCGAGAACGGCGAGCGGCTGGAGCCGGTCGAGGAAGTCACCATCGACGTGGACGATGAATATACCGGCGCGGTCATCGAGAAGATCACCGGCCCGCGCAAGGGCGATCTGGTCGAGATGAAGCCCTCCGGCGTGGGCAAGACCCGGATCGTGGCGCATGTGCCGTCGCGCGGGCTCATCGGCTATCACGGCGAGTTTCTCACCGACACGCGCGGCACCGGCGTGCTCAACCGCGTGTTTCACGGCTGGGTCCCGCATCGCGGCCCTATCCCGGGGCGGCGCGCGGGCGTGCTCATCTCGATGGAGAACGGCGAGGCGGTGGCCTACGCATTGTGGAACCTCGAAGAGCGCGGGCGGCTTTTCATCGGGGCGCAAGCCCCGGTCTATACCGGCATGATCATCGGCGAGCACAGCCGCGAGAACGATCTCGAGGTCAATCCGCTGAAGGGCAAGAAGCTCACCAACGTGCGCGCCTCGGGCACCGACGAGGCGGTGCGCCTGACCACGCCGATCACGCTCAGCCTCGAAGAGGCCATCGCCTATATCAACGATGACGAGCTGGTGGAGGTCACGCCGAACGCCATTCGTTTGCGCAAGCGCCATCTCGATCCGCATGAGCGCAAGCGCGCGTCCAAACAGGGCTGAGCGGTCCGGCCAAAGCCGCGCAAGACGGGGATCGCGTCGATAGGCTTCACGCGATTCCCTCCGGCCTCATGATGTCGCGAAGCGCAGACCCGGTCCGCGCTTGTGCGCAATAGAGAAATTTCAGAAAAAGTTGATAGACTTTTTCGGTTCGAAATTGCGAAAAATCAATCATTTAGAGTGTTTTGGTGTTTCAACGAAAAACCGAAACGCTCTATGGCTATTCTGTGGTGTCCACGATGGGTCGAGCGCCTGCTGATAGGCGGCGCTGCGATAACAGGCTTCCGCCGCCTCAAGGCTGGTAAACCGCGCCACCACGTTACGCGGTGATCGCGGCTTGACGAGGAGAGCGCCCGCGGCAGGATGCGGCGATACTCCTCGCAATGATACCAATCAAGCGCGGTCTGCCGGTCGGGAAAGGCAATCACACCGTGCCGGTCGGGGCAATTGCCCTCGATCACCGTTTGCGCGCCGCCCTTGACCGGAACCGCCCGCCAAACCTCTCGGCAAGGGCCACGGTCTGCTCGGCATAGGCCGCGCAATCCTGCGGGCCCGTGATCGTGATCCGACCGATGATACAGGCGCTCATCTTCCCCCCTCAGGAAGCAAGAACCGCCTCCGCTGCCTTGATCGCGGCCTCGGCACCGCCGATATCGCTGCCGCCGCCCTGCGCCATGTCGGGCCGGCCACCGCCGCCCTTGCCGCCGAGCGCGGGCACCGCAGCCTGCACCAGATCAACCGCCGAAACGCGGCCCGTCAGATCGGCGGTCACGCCCGCCGCCACCGCCACCTTGCCGCCGGTATCGGCAATAAGCAAGATCGCACCGCTTCCCATGCGCGCCTTGTGCGCGTCGATGAGCGGAGGCAGATCGCGCCCCTGCACGCCCGTCAGCACCTGCGCCAGAAACGCCACGCCGCCCACCTCGCGCGGTGCGGGCCCCGCCTGCCCAGCAGCGCCGCCCGCCATCGCCAGTTCGCGGCGCAGTTGCGCCACCTCGCCCGCCAGCGCGCGCCGCTCTTCGAGCAGGGCACGCACGCGGTCGGGCACATCCTCGGCCCGCGTCTTCAGCTCGCCCGCCACCGCCGCCAGCCCGGCGCTCCGGGCACCCAGATACTCGAACGCCGCCGCCCCGGTCAGCGCCTCGATGCGGCGCACGCCGGCGCTCGACGCGCCCTCGCCGATGACAGCGAATGTGCCGATATCGCCGGTGCGCCGCACATGGGTGCCGCCGCACAGCTCGATGGAATAGGTCGCGCCATCCGCGCCCTTGCCCGAGCCCTCCAGCCGCCCCATCGACACCACTCGCACCTCGTCGCCGTATTTCTCGCCAAAAAGCGCCTGCGCGCCGATCGCGCGGGCATCATCGGGGGTCATGATCCGTGTCTCCACCGGGGTGTTGGCGCGGATGAAGGCGTTGACCTCCGCCTCCACGCGCGAAAGCTCGTCGCGGCCAAGCGCGGAGGCGTGAGAGAAATCGAAGCGCAACCGGTCCGGCGCGTTGAGGCTGCCGCGCTGCGCGACGTGCGGCCCGAGCGCGCGCCGCAGTGCCTCGTGCAGCAGATGCGTCGCGGAATGGTTGGCACGAATGGCGCTGCGGCGGTCGTGATCGACCACCAGCCGCGCCGCCTCGCCTGCCCTGATCTCTCCGGTCTCGACCTCGGCCACATGCACGAACACGCCCGACAGCTTACGGCAGTCGCTCACCCGCGCGCGCCCACCCTGCGTCTCGATCACCCCGGTATCGCCCACCTGCCCGCCTGATTCGGCGTAAAACGGCGTCTGGTTGAGCACGATCTGCACCCGCTCGCCCGCGCGCGCCTGCGCCGTCTCGGTCCCGTCAGTGACCAGCGCCACGATTCGCCCCTCGGCGCGCTCGGTTTCGTAGCCGAGGAATTCGGTCGCACCATGCGTCTCGGCGATGTCGAACCAGATCTGCTGATCGGCGGTCTCGCCCGTGCCGGCCCAGGCCGCGCGCGCCTTGGCCTTCTGCTCGGCCATCGCCGCCTCGAACCCCTCGAGATCGACGCCGCGCCCCTGCTCGCGCAAGGCATCCTGCGTGAGATCGAGCGGAAAGCCGAACGTATCATAGAGCCGGAATGCCGCCGCACCAGGCAGCGCCGCGCCCTCGGGTAGCTGGCCAAGCTCGTCCTCCAGAAGGCGCAGGCCGCGCTCCAGCGTCTGGCGAAACCGCGTCTCTTCTAGGCGCAGCGTTTCGGTGATGAGCGCCTGCGCGCGGCCCAGTTCGGGGAATGCCTGCCCCATCTGCGATACCAGCGCGGGCACCAGCCGGTGCATCACCGGATCGCGCGCGCCCAGCATATGCGCGTGCCGCATCGCGCGGCGCATGATCCGGCGCAGCACATAGCCGCGGCCCTCGTTCGAGGGCAGCACGCCATCGGCGATGAGAAACGAGCTCGAGCGCAGGTGATCGGCGATCACGCGGTGATGCACCCGCCCGGGCCCGTCGGGATCGGCGCTGGTGGCATGTGCGCTCGCCTCGATCAGGCTGCGCATCAGGTCGGTATCGTAATTGTCGTGCTTGCCCTGCAACAATGCACCGATCCGCTCCAGCCCCATGCCGGTGTCGATGGATTGCATGTCGAGCGGGCGCATCGAGCCATCCTCGAACCGCTCGTTCTGCATGAAGACGAGGTTCCATATCTCGATGAACCGGTCGCCATCCTCATCGGCGCTGCCCGGCGGGCCGCCCCAGATATCGGGCCCGTGATCGTAGAAAATCTCGGTGCAGGGTCCGCAGGGGCCGGTGGACCCCATCGACCAGAAATTGTCATCCGTAGCGATGCGGATGATCCGCTCGTCGGGCAGGCCCGCGTATTTCTTCCATATCGCGGCGGCCTCGTCATCGGTGTGGTAGACCGTCACCAGGAGCCTGGAGCGGTCGATCCCGAAATCGCGCGTCAGAAGATCCCAGGCGTAGGGAATCGCCTGTTCCTTGAAATAATCGCCAAAGCTGAAATTCCCCAGCATTTCAAAGAACGTATGGTGCCGGGCCGTATAGCCGACATTGTCGAGATCATTATGCTTGCCGCCCGCGCGCACGCATTTCTGGCTGGTCACGGCGCGGGTATAGTCGCGATGCTCGACGCCTGTGAAACAGTTCTTGAACTGCACCATGCCGGAATTGGTGAACATCAGCGTCGGATCATTGCGCGGCACGAGCGGTGAGCTTTCGACGACGCGGTGGTCGTTACGCTCGAAGAAATCGAGGAAGGCGCTGCGTATCTCGTTGAGCGTGGGCATGGCTGTATGACTTTCCGCTTTTGTCTCGGGACCTTGGTGCCGATTTAGCGGTCACCGGGGGCCGTGTCCACCGCCCAGAGCCAGGCTTCGCGTCACCCCTCCACCACGTCGCCCGAATGCGATCCGCCCGGCATGATGGAGCCGAGCCCATGCGCCGCGCGAATCTTGTCCTCGATCTCCATCGCGATATGAGGATTGCTCTTGAGGAACGTCTTGGCGTTTTCGCGGCCCTGACCGATGCGCTCGTCACCATAGCTGAACCAGCTTCCGGATTTGTCGACGATTCCCGCCTTCACGCCCATGTCGAGCAATTCGCCCGTCTTGGAGATGCCCTCGCCATACATGATGTCGAACTCGACCTGCTTGAATGGCGGCGCGACCTTGTTCTTGACCA
>DISF01000086.1 GCA_002421985.1 Roseovarius sp. UBA6217
GGCAAGATCATGCGCCGCATCCTGCGCAAGATCGCCGAGAATGACTTCGACAGCCTTGGCGATACCTCGACGCTGGCCGATCCGTCGGTCGTGGATGACCTGATCGAGAACCGCATGAACCGCGCCTGACTCCCCCCCGGCAGATGCGCCGGGGGGAGGGCCGTCATCCCCGGCCCCGCGCCAAGGCCTACCATTCCCGTCATCCTCGGGGCTGACCCGAGGATCTCCCGCCACTCCGACAAATCACCCCGCCAAACTGCCCCATTGAGAACAAAACATAAACAAGCTACCCTCACCCCATGACCGCCCTCGCCCATATCCCGCACCCGGCCCTGCCCGTCGCAGGCCCGCTCGCGCTCGCCCCCGGTCGGCTGCACGAGGGCTGCGGGCCGGCGCGGCATACATGGGCGATGCTGGTGGCGGGCGCGCTTTCGGGGCCGGTGCTCTGGATCGCCCCCGCCTGGGCCACCGACCGCCCCGAGCCTTGCGGCCTTGCCCCTCTCGCCGGACCCGAGCGCCTCATCTTCGTCACGCCCGCGCATCGCAACGATCTCTTGTGGTGCATGGAAGAGGCGCTGCGCAGCGGGGCCGTGCCGCTGGTGGTGGCCGATCTGCCGGGGCCCCCCGGCCTTACCCCCGTGCGCCGCCTGCACCTCGCCGCCACGGAGGGCGGCAGCCGCGCGCGCCGCCCCCCTCTCGGGCTGATCCTCACCCCCGGCGAGGGCGGCGCGCCGGGGGTCGAGAGCCGCTGGCACATGGCCCCGGCGCATCTGCCCGATTCCGACCGCTGGCACCTCGCCCGCCGCCGCCACCGCAGCGCGCCCCCCGCCGAGTGGCACCTCTCGGGCCGTCCCGGCGCGTGGACCTTCGCGCAATCGTGATACCTGCCCCGCCGCGCTGCAGGCGGCGCGGGTGCAGGGGGGCCTGACCCGCGCGCGGCATCATCCGCCCGGCAACCCTTGATGCGGGCCTCTACCGCCAGCGCGACGCCCATCCGGCAATGCTCAACCGGGCGATGGTGCTCCTCACCGGCCAGACCGGTCGCCATGATTTCACCGCCTCCGGCTCCGCCGACCTGGCGGGACCGATGGTCGGGCTTCGGATTGCAGCGCGGATCGAGAGGTGAAGGAGAACACGCGCCCCCGCCTTTCATGGTCAGGACAGCCGGATGGGCGGTCTCATCCTCAAAAATCTGCAGATCGCCAAAATCGACCACGCTTTCGATGGTGGCCTCTTTCAACAGGTAGTCGCGCAGGCGCTTGACCAGGCCAGTCTTGCAGAAGGTGCCGGCGTGCCACGGCGCTTGCGCGCGCGCCGGTTTCCCGGTGTAATCCCCGCAAGGCGACAGCAAGAGGCGGGGGATGGTGAGCGACTTAGTTCAACGTGCGCAGATCGGCGGGGTGATGGTGCTGCGGCTTGATCGGCCCGTGGCCAACGCGCTCGTGCCGGAGATGCGCGCGGCGCTCATCGCGGCGCTGGCCGAGGCGGAGGCGACCTGCGACGCGGTGGTGATCGCCGGGGCGGGGCGCGGGTTTTCAGCGGGGCTTGATCTGTCGGAGGATGCAGTGGATACCACCGGGCCGCGCGCGCCGGGTATCGACGATCTGTGCCGCGCCGTGGCCGTTTGCACGCGGCCCGTGGTCGCGGCGCTGCACGGGGATGTCGCGGGGGCGGGGCTGTCGCTGGCGCTGGCCGCAAAGGGGCGTGTGGCGCATGAGGGCGCGCGGCTGTCGCTGCCCGAGATCACGCTGGCGCGGATGCCCTGTGCCGGGGCAACGCAGCGCCTGCCACGGATCGTGGGTGCGCAGGTGGCGCTGGAGATGATGCTCTCGGGGCGTGCGGTGCGGGCGGGCGAGGCGCGGTTGCGCCCGCTCTTTGACCGGGTGGTGGCGCAGGAGGCCGAGGTGGAGGCGGCGGCGGTGGCGCTTGCCCGTGCCCTTGGTGCCGCCCAGCCCGATCCCGCGCGAAGCGATCCGCGCCGGGGCCTGTCGGACCCGCGCGGCTATCAGCGCGCGATTGCCACCGTGCGCGCGCGAATAGGGCAGGCCGGGGGCGCGGCGGGCGATATCCTGTGCGCGGTGGAGGCGGCGCAGCTTTTGCCGCTGGCGCAGGGGCTCGATGTCGAGGCGGTGCTGGCAGCAGAGCGCGCCCAGAGCCGTGAGGCGCGGGCGCTGTGCCATCTGCGCCTTGCCGAGGGGCGCGCGCGGGCCTTGCCGGAGATGCGCGTGGCCGGGGCGCGCGGGCCGGTGCGGATCGGGCTGGCCGGGGCGCTGCCTGCGGCCTTGGCCAAGCGGCTGGTGGCGGCGGGGGCAGTGCCCGGCGGCAATGAGGGCGCGGATCTGTGGATCGAGGCGGCACCGGGGGCGGCCCCTGCGGGCGCGGCGCGGGTGGCGCTTGATCGCGGTGCGGGGTTCGGGCGCGAGGGGCTGTGGCTGCGGCTCTGGCCCGGCGCGGATATGGCCGAGATCGGCGTCGGGCCGGGGGCTGCGGCGGGCGATGTGGCGGCGTTGGCGCGGCTTTTGGCGCGCGCGCGGCTGGGCGTGGTGCGCACGGCCCTGCCGCAGGGCGGGCCGGGGGCGGGCAGGGTGCTGGCGGGCGCGCTCGATTTTGCGGCGCTGGCGCTGTTGCGGGCGGGGCTGGGGCCGCAGGAGGTGGATCGCGCGGCGGCGGCGCTGGGCATTGGTGTGCCGCCGTGTCTGGGTATGGATGGCGAGGGGCTGGACGCGGCGCAGGCGCGGCTGGTGGCGCTGGCGGCGTGGTTCAACATGCCGCCGCCCGCGCCCGATGGCCCGCTGGCCGCGCGGATCGCGCGCGGGGCGCGCGGGCGCGCCGTCGGGCGCGGATTTTACGAGCACCCGCCCGAGGGGCCGCGCGCGCCGCGTGGGAGCGGTGATGGTGATGGCGGCGCGCTGCCGGGGCGTGTGGGCGTGGCCGGGGCGCTCCATGCCGCGCTGATCAATGCTGCCGAGCGGCTGCTGGCGGCGGGGGCGCTGGCGCGTCCGGGCGATGCCGATCTGCTGGCCATCGGCGCGCTGGGCGTGGCGCGCGACCGGGGCGGGCCGCTTTTTGCCGCCGATGATCGCGGGCTTCTGGCGGTGCTGGCGGACATGAAGGCGCTGGCACCGCTCGCGCCGCCGCTCTGGGCACCGCAACCGGGAATCGTGGCGCGGCTGCGCGAGGGGCAGGGGTATTTCCGGCGCGCAGGCGCGGCGGGTGTGGCCGCGCTCAGCCGAGCATGATGCCCACGACCACCATCATCAGCCCGGCAACCGACAGCAACAGCGCCCCGAGATTGACCGGCAGCACCGCCTGCACCGCGCGGCGCAATTCGCCATCAGAAAGCCCGGCGCGGCGCAGGCGCCAGACCTTGAGAATGCACCACACGAGCCCCGCAAGCCCGGCAAGCGAGACAGCCGCGCCGCCCCAGACCAGCATTTCCATCGCGCGCCCTCCCATCGGTTCCGCGTCGGGGGCCTAGGCCAAAGCGGACCGCTGCGCAAGGGGCGCGCAAGGGTGCGATGGTGCTTGCGCGGGGCGTGCGGCGGGGCTAGTCAGTTTGCCTGAACAGGATCGGAGGCCCTTGATGAATGACATGACATCCGACACGACCTACCGTGTCACCGCGGACGAGCTGCGCCAGTTCATCGAGCGGTTCGAGCGGCTGGAGGCCGAAAAGAAGGACATCGCCGACCAGCAAAAAGAGGTGATGGCCGAGGCCAAGGGGCGCGGCTATGACACCAAGGTGATGCGCAAGGTGATCGCGCTGCGCAAGCGCGACCGCGACGACATCGCCGAAGAAGAAGCCATACTCGAGATGTATAAAGAGGCGCTTGGCATGGTCTGAGCGCTGGGCGCGGCTTGCGGCGCTGCTGGCGGTTATCGCCAACCGGTCCCAAGCGCGCGGCCACGGCCTCACCATCGGCATGAGCCCGGTCGCGGGTGCGCGCGGGCGCACTACCAACCGTATGTGCGGCGCGGCCAAGGCCGGGTTTGCCTCTTATTGCCGCGTGAGCTGGCGTGCCGCGCCAAGCGTGCCCGGCCCCACCTGCGCATCGAGCGCGCCGCGGTAGAGCCCGCGGTCGCGCAGGATGGTCTGGAAATTCAGCGCCGTCTCGCGATCCCAGTGGACCCAGCGGCCGTTGAGCTTGCCGCGCAACTCCTCGACCGGAATATCCCCCGTCTCCAGCGCCGCGATATATAGTTCGGCGGCGCGCACCGGGTCATAGGCCACCCCCTCGCCGCGCTCGTGCAGGAAACCCAGCGCATTGAGCGCCCGCCCGTCGCCGCTCTGCGCCGCGTGGCGGAGCCATTTCACCCGCGTCTCGGGATCGTCGAACGCCCCGCCATCCTCGTGAAAGCGCGCGAGCGCCGCCTTTGCCTCGGCGCTGCCCTGATCGGCGGCCATGCGGTAGAATTCGGCGGCCTTGACCGGGTCCGGCAGATTGAGCGTGCGCGCCAGCGCGCCGGGCACGGATTGCGGGTTCATATAGGTTTCCGCGAGCCGGACTTGCGAGACGTGATAGCCCGCCTCGGCGCTTGCGTGCAGCAGGTCGAACATCCGGTCGAAATCCCTGGGCACGCCGCGCCCGATCCGATACATGATCGCCAGCGTCGATTGCGCGGGTGCGTCGCCGCCCTCGGCGGCGCGGCGATAAAGCTCGACGGCGCGGGCGTGGTCTTCGCGCATCGGGCCGATGCCGAAATTGTGGTAATCGCCCAGCTTGGTATAGGCGGCGGCGATCCCGGCCTCTGCGGCCATCCCGAAAAGGCGCAGCGCGGGCGCGTGCACGCCCTCGCGCTGCATGATGACGGCGAGATGAAACAGCGCCTGCGCGTCGGGCTCTGGCCCGATCACCGCCGCCTCGCAATGCGCCCGCGCGCGCCCGAGCGTGCTGAAATAGTCGTTCATCGCCTCGCGGCTGACCGGGGTGCCGGATGTGGGCGGCCCGGCGATCTCGTGGCACATTGCCGCCGCATCGCTCTCGTCTGCCGCCGCGCCCGGATCACCCCAGATCGCCGCCAGCACGGCAAGCGCCACCGCGCGCCCGGTCGCGGTCCTTGCGAAATTGCCCATTGATCCCCCCTTGATAGGTTCTGTCCGTCGCGGCCCCTTTGCGGCGAGTTTGCCGGTCTGCGCGCGGAATTTCCACCGATACCTGACGGTCATGGCGCAAAGATGCGACGCCACCCCGGCACGGCGCAAGCGGTTTCTTGCCGGTCGCGCGCCTGTCCGCTGATCTGGGGTGGCACGCATTATTGCGGCGTTAAGGTCTCACCTGTATGCAATGCGCATGTTATCTGACACCCTACGCCACGGATGGGCACGCCTGTGCCACATCATCGTCGGCCGGCCACGGCTTGTCTTGCGGCTTTACCGGCCCCGTGTTCTTGCCGGGTCGGGCGTCGCGTTGATCGCGCTGGTGGTGGGGGCCTATGTGCTGCGTGGGCCCGAAGAGATGCAGGCCGCGCAGGTCGCACCGCGCGCGGCGGATCGCCTCGCCGTGGTGATGGAGCCGCCCTTGGCGGTTCTCGATGCCCCGGCACGGGGGCGCGTGCCGTTCGCGGCAGTGCCCGGTATGCCGGTCACTGCCGCGCCGCGCCTCGCCGCTCTGTCCCAGCCAGAGGATGCGGGCGCGCAGGTGTCGCGGCTGTCGCGCATCTTTCGCGGGCCACCGCCGGTTGTGCCGCCTGCGCGACCGGGGGCAGATTTGCCCGAGCGGGCCGCCGCCCCTGTGGTGGCAGAGCCGCGCCGCGTCACAGCATCGGTGCGGCCACGAACACGGCCCGCAGCGCAGCCCGTGGCGCAAGCAAGCGCGAAGGCACAGCCTTTTGGCGTTCTGCGGCCCCGCGCGCGGCCCGATGATCTGGCGATCCGGTCTGCCGTGACGGTGGCGCTGCGTGCGGCCCCGTCGGTGGCCCCGGTTACCGCCGCCCCTCCGCGCGCGCAGGCCGCGCTGCCCGCCGCGCCGCGGATCGTGCCTGCATCGGCGCAATGCCCAGCCCGGCTCAGCCGTGACATGCCCCGCCGCGCGCGCGGTGCCGAGGGCGCGAGCGTGGTCATGGCCCGGCTCGATGCCGTCGATGGCGTGACCCGTGACAGCCACGCTGCACGCGAAATTCTGAATGGCAATATCCCCGATTTCCTGCGCAATCTCCGCCCGGTCAGCATTCGTGGCCTTGCCGCCGACGGATCGACCGTGGGGATTACGCTCTGCGTCACGCCCGATTACCTCGCGCTTGGCAGCGATGCGGATTACGCGCGCATCCCGCTTGGCCTGCGCGCCGCAACGCGGATCGGCGACGCGTTCAACATGATGCTGCCCACCCCGCGCATGGTGGATCTGATCCACCGGGCGGCCACGACGCGGCTCTTGCCCAAGCCGATGCCAGCCGGGCCGCAGATGACCTCGACCGGCTATCTGATGCAACACAACGCCACCATCGACGCCCAGCGTGCCCGCGCCGGGGCGGCCCCCGGCACGTTGATTTCCGGCCACAAGAAGGATGTGGTGCTGACCACGCGCCTTGCCACCATGCCCGGACGGGTGGCGATCTATGGCTGGCACCAGGGCAACGGCCAGCCGATCCAGCCGCTGAGCACGGTGCACGGCGCAGGCTATGCCGATTACAGCCACGGCGTGCGCCTTGTAAGCCGCACCGCGTTTCTCGATGGCAGGGCGGTTGATCTGCGCGATCTGATCGCCTCGCCGCTTTACGCGGGCTTGCTCAGCGACGAGGGGCCGGTGGCCGGGCCACGCCTGCGCATGGCGGCGCTGGCCGCGAATTGAGCGCTGGCGCGCCGGTTGCCTGTGTCCGGCGCGCAATCCTGCTCTTTGGCTGGCGCTAGAGCATTTCGGCTCGTTGAAACACCAAAACGCTCCAAAAGATTGAGTTGGCGCAATATCGAACCGAAAAAGTCTATCAACTTTTTCTGAAATCGCTTTATTTCACATCCTTGAAGCACCGGAACCCGAGATGGTAATTGTGGTGGCTGCTCGTCGACAGCACCGGCCCGCCATGCCAGAACGGGGCGCGCCAGCGGCTCCAATGGGGGTGCGCGCGCACGGTATCCCAGATGAACCAGCTTCCCTTCATCTCGGTCACGCCAAGCTTGCGGCTGCCCCGGCTCGCCATCTGGTCGGGGGCAAGCGGCAGGTTCATGTGCTCGGCGGCGTTGCCGTCGAGATCGTAGACGCCCAGCGGGCTGCGGCATTCGGGAAAGCTGCCCGCCGGATAGGTGTTGGAGCCGCAGCCGGTAAAGCTGCCGCCGTTGCAGCTTGCGCTTTTGTGGCTGCCCGTGGCGCAGACGCCCGAGCGCCATTGCTGCCCGATACTGTAGCGGGCGCTGGCCTGATACCTGGCGTTATG
This sequence comes from Roseovarius sp. UBA6217, assembly GCA_002421985.1. Lineage (GTDB taxonomy): Bacteria > Pseudomonadota > Alphaproteobacteria > Rhodobacterales > Rhodobacteraceae > Roseovarius. The sequence goes on from DISF01000086.1 coordinate 7,369, forward strand.
CGCCGCGCGCGCGGCCTGCACGCTCATCCCGAAGAAATAATCCGGCGGCGTCAGCGCCCCGTGTGACGCCCCTTCCCATTCATGGGCATCGCCGATGCGCTTGCCCTCGGCCCAGCACAGCTCCGCCGCCTCGCGCGCGCGCACCCATGTCACCGGATACATCCCCGGCACATTGGGATATTCGAACATGTCGGCGCAGACGGTGGCATCCTCTGGCTTTTGCGTGGCCGGATCGTAGAGCGGCGCCATGAACGGCGCGCCGCAGATGCGCTCGAACGCGCGGTTGCGGTAATAGCTCTGCGGATCCTGCCCAAGCCTGGCCTCGAGCTGTTGCGGTGTCATCGGGTGGCGCGTCACCGCCGGGTTGCCCTGGCCGATAAAGCGCGACCCGGCAAAGATGCTGCGGATGCCCTCCATCTGGGGATCGCGCAATCCGCGGGCCTGCTGCATCTGCTGGAACATGCGCGCGTTGTTTTCCGCAAGCGTCTGGCCCGACGCGGGCAGCGCCGCCAGCGCCAGCGCCAACAGCCCGACCGACAAGGCCCCCGTGATCTGTGTGCGCATCGTTTTCCCCCTTGTCTATTTCCTGAGCAGGTAGATGAAATCGCGGTTGTCGGAAAAGCCCACGAAGCGCGGGATCGGCGTGCCGTCACGGTCGCGCGAATCGATCGCCGCCATCCCCTGCACGAGGTGTTGCGGCATGAGCGTGCCGTTTTCCGTGACATAAAGCGCCATATAGGTGTGTTCCTGGCTGTTCATGTCGAGCAGCATGGCGTGATCGCAACCATAGGCCTGAAAGGTGCGCGCCATCGCCGAGGGCGTGGCGGTCGAGAAATAGGCGTAGATCAGGAAATCCCGCCCCGCGACCGATTTCATGCAGGCCCCGCCGCGCAGCGTGCGCAGGTCCGCCTCGGCAGAGCCGGACCAGTTGCCGCCAAGCCAGCTTGTGACCTGCTCGCCCGCGGCCCCGTTCTCGACCAGCGGCACACCGTTTTGGCGCGCAAAGCGGACGCGCGGCAAAAGCGCGCGATCCTCCTCGCGCCAGGTGCGCATATGCACCGACCCGTCATCGAGCACGAAGAGCGTAGACAAGCCCGGATGCAGCTTGCTGAAGATCACCCCGTTGACGAGAAAGCCGTAATGGCTGCCCTTGTTGGCATAGGCCAGATCGCCCGCGCGCCACGCCCCGTGGTCGCGCTTGAACCCGCCGGCAAAGGTCGCGGCGACCCGGTCGGTCAGCGCCGGGCTGAGCATCCCGGTGCGCACCAGCGGCGCGGCGCGGTCAAAGCCGTCGGGCCCCGGCAGGCCGCGCGTGCGCACGCCCTCGGGCGGGCGCGGCGACCAGTCAAGGCGCGGGTGGTCGGTGCCCGGCTCGTAACCCAGATCGAATTGCGACATGTCGAACCCGACGAGATAGACATCGGCGCGCCGCTCGACCGCGTCGAGCCCGTTGGTCCGGCCCGGCCCGTTCAGCACATCGGGATGGATCATGCCCGGCTGCATGGCGCTGGCATAGATGCCCGGCGCGTCCTTGACGGCATACCAGCTCCCGGCCTCCATGCCGCCCTCGGCCCCCTCCGGTTCGAAGCCGAAATAGGTGCGGATCACCGGGTGCTGCGAGAGCCGCGCGCGGCCAAGCTCTGCCGCGACATCGCCCGACGCGGCACCCGCGACCACCTCGCCCGAGCTCATATAGGCGTCCTCGTAGAACGATCCCTTGATCATACCGACGATGCTTTCGCCAAAGACAACGTTGTCGCGCAGGAATTCCGTCACCGCCTCGCGGCTGGTGCGCGAGCCGCGCATCTCGTTGCGCAGAAACGCGCGCCCGTTGCAGATCGGCGCATAAGGCAGGCCCGAAGCGATGGCGCGGTCAAGCTCGGAGGTGCGGCCCTGCCACGGTGTGCAGCGCTCTTCGATTCCGTCGCGCGCGAACAGAAGCGCCGGGGCCTCTGTCTCTGTCAGCGACAGGCGCGTATGCGCGGGATCCGACAGTTCGAGGTGATGGCTTGCCGTGCGCCCCGATCCGTCACCGGCCACGACATCGAGCACGAACCACGCATTGATCCCCGGATTGAGCGCGATCAGGCGCAGCTCGCCCCCCTCTGGCAGGCGCGTCTCGACCGTGCGCCGGAAGGGTTGGATTTCGAGGATCGTCTTGGGCCGGTCGGCGTCGTAATCGGCCCATTGCGCTTCGGCGAGTGTGCCTTCGGTGCGGCGGATATCTGTGGCCGCCGCCGATTGGGCGGCGGCAAGCGCGAGACAGGGCAGCATCGCCCCGAACAGGTGTCTTTTCAGTGAATGCAACATGAACAACAGGTTTCTCTCGGGGTGGTCGGGAACCCGGGAAGATGGCGGGCAGCGGATATGCGCCCAGCTTATCGCCGCCCTGTCCGGCGCGTCAATGTCGCGTCGTCGCAAACCCCGCCGATTTCAACGCAATTTCAACGTCGCAAGCCCGATCAATGCGAGGATCAGCGCGATGATCCAGAAGCGGATGACGATCGTCGGTTCGGCCCAGCCCTTCTTTTCGTAATGATGGTGGATGGGGGCCATGAGGAACACACGCTTGCCGGTGCGCTTGAAATAGAGCACCTGCACGATCACCGACAGCGCCTCGGCCACAAAGAGCCCGCCGACGATGCCCAGCACCAGCTCGTGCTTGGTGGCGACCGCGATCGCGCCCAGCGCGCCGCCCAGCGCGAGCGAGCCGGTATCGCCCATGAACACCGCCGCCGGGGGCGCATTATACCACAAAAAGCCAAGCCCCCCGCCCGCAAGCCCGGCAACAAAGATGAGAAGCTCGCCGGTGCCCGGCACATAGTGCAGGCCCAGATATTCGGTGAAATCGGTGCGTCCAACGGTATAGGCGATGATGCCGAGCGTGCCCGACGCGATCATCACCGGCATGATCGCCAGCCCGTCAAGCCCGTCGGTGAGGTTGACGGCATTGGCCGCCCCCACGATCACGATCATCGCGAAGGGGATGAAGAAAATCCCCATGTCGATCAGCACATTCTTGAACACCGGCAGCGCCAGTTGCCATTGCAGTTCGGCCGGGTGGTGCCAGCTTGCCCAGAGCGTGGCCACAAGCGCTATGGCAAAACCCAACCCGAGCCGCACCTTGCCCGGCACGCCCTTGTGGTTGCCCTTGGAGACCTTGGCGTAATCGTCGGCAAAGCCGATGAGGGCAAAACCCAGCGTCACGAACAGCACCAGCCAGACATAAGCATTGTCAAGCCGCGCCCAGAGCAGCGTCGAGGTCATGAGCGCGCCGACGATCAGCAAGCCGCCCATCGTCGGGGTGCCGGCCTTGGCGAAATGTGTCTCGGGGCCGTCTGCGCGGATCGGCTGGCCCTTGCCCTGACGCCGGCGCAGCGTCAGGATCAGCGGCGGCCCGAAGATGAAGCCGAAGACAAGCGCGGTGAGAAACGCCCCGCCCGCCCGGAAGGTGATGTAGCGAAACAGGTTGAACACGTCGCCGCCATCCGACAGCAGGGTAAGCCAGTAAAGCATCAGACTTGGTCCTTTTCCTCGGTGCGGCCCGCGCGGCGCAGGGCATCCGCGATGACGCTCACGCGGCTGCCCTTGGAGCCCTTGACGAGCACCACATCGCCGGCGTCGATGAGCCGATGGGCCTCGGCGGCCAGCGCCTCGGCGGTCTCGGCGCGGCGGCCGCGTTTTTCCTCGGGCAGGGCGTCCCACAGGGCGCGCATCCGGAGGCCTATGCAATGCACCTCGTCCACCGCCTGCATCGCGGGCAGATCGGCGAGCGCGGCATGAAGCGCCGCCTCGCGCGCACCCAGTTCCAGCATGTCGCCGAGAATGGCGATGCGCCGGCCACGCGCCACCCGGCCGACATCGTCGCGCGGGCGCGCGGCGGCCAGCACGTCGAGCGCGGCTTCCATCGAGGCGGGGTTGGCGTTGAACGCATCGTCGATAAGGTCGATGCTCATATGATCGTCGGCAAGGTCGAGCACGAGGTGCTGGCGGGTGCCGCGCCCCTCGGGCGGGGTCCAGCGCGCGAGATCCGCGATGGCCACCGCACGGTCAAGCCCCAGCGCCGCGACCGTGGCCAGCACCGCCAGCCCGTTCATGGCGAAATGCCGCCCCGGCGTGGCAATCTTGTAGAGCAGCGGCGAGCGCCAGGCGCGGGCGCGCGCCACGGTGGCCCGCTCGTGCAGATCGACCGACAAGAGCCGGTGATGCGCGCCGCGCGCGCGGCCAAAGCCGATCACGCGGCGGGCATGGGCGCGCGCCGCCGCGCGCAGGATTGGCGCGGTGTCGATATCGGTATGGTAGATGGCGGTGCCGTCCGGCTCCAGCCCCTGATAGATGGCGGCCTTCTCGCGGGCGATCCCGCCCAGATCGTCGAACGCCGCGAGATGGGCCGCCGCGACGGTGGTGACGATCGCGATATGGGGCCGCGCCATGCGCGACAGCGGCGCGATCTCGCCCGGCGCGTTCATGCCGATCTCGATCACCGCGAACCGGGTATCGGCGGGCATCCGTGCCAGCGTCAGCGGCACGCCCCAATGGTTGTTATAGCTCGCCTCGGCGGCATGGGTGCGCCCCTGCGATCCGAGAACGGCGCGCAGCATTTCCTTGGTCGAGGTCTTGCCGACCGAGCCGGTGACGGCGATGACGCGGCCCGTCATGCGCGCGCGTGCGGCGCGGCCAAGCGCCTCAAGGCCGCGCTGCACGTCATCCACCACCAGAAGCGGCGCATCGGCGGGCAGGCCCTCGGGGAGGCGCGCGACCATCGCCGCCGCTGCGCCCTGTGCCAGCGCCTGGGCCACGAATTCGTGGCCGTCGCGCGCAGCACTCAGCGCCACGAAGAGATCACCGGGTGCCAGCGTGCGCGTGTCGATCGAGACGCCGGTGGCGGCCCAGTCGCCGGTGGCGCGCCCGCCGGTGGCCTTTGCGGCTTCGGTCGCGGTCCAGAGCGTCATGCCACGCCCCCGTCGAGCACCGAGACGGCAAGGCTCGCCTGTTCGGCATCATCGAATGGCAGCACGTCGGTGCCCACGACCTGCCCGGTCTCGTGGCCCTTGCCGCAGATCAGGAGCGCATCGCCGGGGCCGAGCGTGTCGACGCCGCGCAGGATCGCCTCGGCGCGGTCGGCCACCTCGGCCGCGCCGGGGCAGCCCGCGCGCACGGCGGCACGGATCGTGGCCGGGTCTTCGCTGCGGGGGTTGTCGTCGGTGACGATGACGGCATCGGCGAATTGCGCGGCGGCCTGTCCCATCAGGGGCCGCTTGCCGCGGTCGCGGTCGCCGCCCGCGCCGATGATCGCGGTGAGGCGGCCCATGACATGCGGGCGCAACGCGCGCAGCGCGGTGGCCACGGCGTCGGGGGTGTGGGCGTAATCGACGAACACCGCCGCGCCGGTATGCCGGGTCGCGGCAAGCTGCATCCGCCCGCGCACCGTGACCATGCCGGGCAGGGCGGCGATCACGCGGTCTGCCTCGGCCCCGGCGGCGATGGCAAGGGCGGCGGCGAGCGCCACGTTTTCGGCCTGAAAGCCGCCGATGAGGTCAAGCCGCACCTGGTGGCTGCGGTCCTCCCAGTCAAAGCGCAGCACCTGGCCGGTGGCGTCAAAGCGCTGGCCGGTGATGTGCAGATCGGCCCCCGCGCGGCGGCCCACGGTGATGAGATCGTGCCCGCGCGCCGCCGCGATCCCTGCCATATGGGTGCCGTTTGGGTCGTCGATATTGACCACGGCCACCCCGTCCTCGGGCAGAACGCGGGCGAAGAGCCCGGCCTTGGCATCGAGATAGGCGGCGAAATCGGGGTGATAGTCGAGGTGATCCTGGGTGATGTTGGTGAATGCCGCCGCGCGGAGCCGCACGCCATCGAGGCGGCGCTGGTCAAGCCCGTGCGACGAGGCCTCCATCGCGGCATGGGTCACGCCCTCGCGCACGCAGCGCGCCAGCAGGCGGTGAAGCGTGACCGGATCGGGGGTGGTGTGGGTCATCGCCGCGCTGATCGCGCCCTCGACACCGGTGGTGCCGAGATTGACGGCATCGAGGCCAAGGGCCTCCCATATCTGGCGGGTGAATGTCGCGACCGAGGTCTTGCCGTTGGTGCCGGTGACGGCAACCATCGTTTCGGGCTGGGCACCGAACCACAGGGCCGCGGCATAGGCGAGCGTCTGGCGCGGGTCTTCGGCGAGGACAAGGGCGGCATCCGCGCCCGCCAGCGCATCGGCGGCGAGCCGCGCGCCGGCCGCGTCGGTGAGGATCGCGCTTGCGCCCGCCTCAAGCGCGGCGGGGATGAAGCGCGCGCCATGCACCAAGGTGCCGGGCAGCGCGGCAAAGAGCGCGCCATCGCGCACCGCGCGGCTGTCGCTGGTGATCGCGCTCACCCGTGCCTGTCGCCCGCCCTGCGCGGTCAGGCCCAGCTCTGCCAATGATCGGATTTGCGCCACGCGCCTGCCACCCCTGTCGCCTCAGTTCGATACGCGCCTTATAGCAGCCGCCCCGGCCTGTTCAATCGCGGGTCTGAGGCCCAGAAGGGGCGCGGTGCGGCGGATGATTTCGGCGGCCACGGGCACCGCCGTCCACCCTGCCGTGCGGCGCGGCTCGTCGCCCGAGGTTTCCACCGGCTCGTCAAGCGTGACGACGATCACGTATTTCGGATCGTCGGCGGGGAACATGCCCGCGAAGGTCGCAATCACCTTGTCCTTGTGATAGCCGCCTCCGGGGGCGGGCTTGTCGGCGGTGCCGGTCTTGCCGCCCACCGCATAACCGGGCACCTCGGCAAGGCTTGCGGTGCCATCCGCCACCACCTGGCGCAGCAGCGCGCGCATGGTGGCCGATGTCGCCTCGGATATCACGCGCGGCCCCGGCGCGCGGGCAGGATCGTGCAGGAGCGTGGGCGTCACCTTGCGCCCGCCGCCCACCACGGTGGCATAGGCGGCGGCAAGGTGCAGCGGGCTGATGGCAAGGCCGTGGCCGTAAGAGATGGTCATGGTCGACAGCTCTGACCAGTTCGACGGCAGCAGCGGTTGGCTGCCGCCCGCCTCGGTGATCTCGAGCGGCACCGGATCGAGCAGGCCCAGCGCGCCCAGAAAGGCGCGTTGCTGTTCGGCCCCGGTTTCGATCGCGATGCGCGCGGTGCCCACGTTCGACGATTTCACCAGCACCTGCGCAACGCTGAGTTCGCGCCCGTAATTGCGGTAGTCGCGGATCCTGAATTTGCCCCATGTCATCGGGCTTTGGGTGTTGATGATCGTGTCGGGCGTCACCTGCCCGCGATCAAGCGCCTGCGCGATGGTAAAGGTCTTGGCGGTAGAGCCCAATTCATAGACGCCCTGCACCGCGCGGTTGAACAGCGGGCTGTCGTCGGGCCGGCCCTCGACGGGCGGCGCGGGGCGGGTGTTGGGGTCGAAATCCGGCAGCGAGGCGATGGCCACGATCTCTCCGGTGCGCGCCTCCATCAGGATGCCCGCCGCGCCGCGCGCGTTCATGATGCTCATGCCGCCCGCCAGCACCTTTTCCAGCGCCGCCTGCACGCTCAGATCGAGCGACAGGCGCAGCGGCTCGTGGGCGCGGGCCGGGTCGCGCAGGCGCGCATCAAGCGCCTTCTCGATCCCGGCGACGCCCACCACCTCGGCGGCGCTGACCCCCTCATTGCCAAATCCGGCCCCGCCCAGCACATGCGCGGCCAGCCGCCCGTTGGGATATAGCCGCATCTCGCGCGGGCCGAACAGCAAGCCCGGCTCGCCGATATCATGCACCGCCTGTTTCTGCTCGGGGCTGAGCGTGCGGCGCAGCCACAGGAACTTGCGCGTGCCGGTGAAATCGCGGCGCAGGCGCTCGGCGTCGAGATCGGGGAAGATCGCGGCCAGCTTGATCGCCGCGCCCTCGGGGTCGATCATCTGCGGCGGCTGGGCATAAAGGCTGAACGTGTCGAAATTGGTGGCCAGCACCCGGCCCTTGCGGTCGGTGATATCGGCGCGCTGGGCAAGGATGCGCGCGCTGCTGGCCTCGCTGCGCGGCTCGGCAGGCTCGGATTGCGCAAGCACCGCCATCTGCCCGCCGATCACGGTGAACCCGGCCAGAAACAGCCCCGCCAGCACCAGAAGCCGCCCCTCGGCGCGGCGGCGGGTGCGGTCGCGCTGCTCCTCGATGCGCAGGCGGATGTTCTCGCGCTCGATGGCGTCGGGGTTCTCGCCCTTGCGGCGGGCGTCGAGAATGCGCGCCAGCGGGCGCAGGGGCGTGCGGATCATGGGTGCTCTCCGTCATTCATGACATCGACGGGGTTGGTGATGGTCAAATTCTGCGCGGCCACGGGATAGGTGACCTGATCTATGCGCCCGAACTGATGCGGTTGCAGCGGCATCAGACCCAGCCGGTCGAAATTCAGCTCGACCAGGTCCAAAAGCCGCTCGGGGCGGTTGAGATAGGCCCATTCCGCCCCCAGCATCCGCAGCCGCTGGCGGGCGGTGGCGATGTCGGATTGCAGCGCGTCGGCGCGTGCCAGCGCCTCCTGCGTGCGGTAATTCTCGCGGTAGGCCCAGAAGGCGAGGCCGATCACGGCCAGCGCGGTGACGATGTGAACAAGGCTGCGCATCATCGCTCTCCTCTCAGCAGGGGCATCCCGAGGGCGGCGCGGTCGGCGTGGCCGGGGGGCGCGTCGGTGCGAACCCCGATGCGCAGCCGGGCCGAGCGCGCGCGCGGGTTGGCGGCAAGCTCGTCTGCGTCGGCGGCGATGGGCTTGCGCGAGGGCAGGGTGAATTGCGGCGCGCTGCGCGGCGCGTCGGGGGCGTGGCGGCTGCCGCCGCCACCCAGCCCGGCGCGATCCTGCAAGAACCGTTTCGCGATCCGGTCCTCGATGGAATGGAAGGTGACAACCGCAAGCCGCCCGCCGGGCACAAGCGCACGCTCTGCCGCCTCCAGCCCCGCGACAAGCGCACCGTATTCGTCGTTGACGGCGATGCGGATGGCCTGAAAGCTGCGGGTGGCCGGGTGCGCCTGCCCCGGCTTGGGGCGCGGCAGGCAGCGCTCGACGATAGCGGCGAGCCGCGCGGTGGTCTCTATGGGTGCTGTGGCGCGGGCGCGGCCAATGGCGCGCGCGATGCGGCGGCTGGCGCGTTCCTCGCCGTAAAGAAACAGGATATCGGCCAGCTCGTCCTCGGGCGCGGTATTGACCAGATCGGCGGCGCTCGGCCCCTCCTGGCTCATCCGCATGTCGAGCGGGCCATCGGCGCGGAAGGAAAAGCCGCGCTCGGGCCGGTCAAGCTGCATCGACGACACGCCGAGATCGAGCACCACCCCGTCAAGCGCCCCGGCATACGCGTCCAGTTGCGCGAAATTGCCCTGCACGAGGGTCAGCCGCTCGCCATACTTTGCGCCCCAGCCTTGCGCCATCTCGATTGCCAGCGGGTCGCGATCCACGCCGATGACGCGATCCGCGCCCGCATCCAGAAGCGCGCGCGCATATCCGCCCGCGCCCAGCGTGCCATCAAGCCAGATGCCGCGCACCGGGGCCACGGCGGCCAGCAGCGGGCGCAGCAGGACGGGGATATGCGGGGCAGGGGGCGGCGGTGTGGCGGCGGCAGCGGCCATCGCTCAGGTGCCTTCGGGCTGGTCGAGCAGGATCAGCGGATCGAAATCCTCGGGGAATTCATCCAGCCATTCCTGGGTCTTGGCGAGTTCCTCGGCCTCATAGGTTTCGGGCTTCCAGATCTGGAACGTGTCGCCGGCGGCGATAAAGAACGCCTCATTCTCAAGGTCGATCTTGCGGCGCAGCTTGGCAGGCAGCACCAGCCGCCCGGTCTCGTCCACCGATGTGGGAAAGCTCTGGCCGTGAAACAGCCGCTGAAGATGCTTGCGCGCGTTCGAGCCACGGGGCAGGGCGGCGATCTTGGCATCCACTTCCTGCATCGCCTCGACCGTGTAGCATTCGAGATAATGGCGGCGGTGATCGCCGTAGACGATGATAAGCTCGGGTGGCAGGCCCTCGGTCCAGTTCGGGTCAGACGCCTCGATCACACGGCGAAACAAGGCCGGGATCGACACCCTGCCTTTTCCATCCACCTTGTGGAGGCTCTCGCCCCTGAAAATCCGGCCCACTGTCCCGTTGGTCCCTTGTTGCGCCCCCGCGTTGCGAATTCCGTCCCCCGGATACGAAACGGCGGGTTGATCTGCTGCCACTGATCAACCCGCCGCCCTCGTCCCGCATCTGCGGGGTTTCCGACTGCGCGCGCCACCTGGGGGGATGTCTGCTCGCTCGCGCGCCGGATCTCGTCGTTCGATGAAGGCGGGTGCCTGTATGAAACCTGACTTGGGAGTTTTCGGGGTCTTGCTGCCCCTCTGTGATCCCGTCCTCATCTTGTGATCCAGATAATATGGGAAATGCTCCCATGACAACTGTTTTTTGTCAAAACTGGCGCATGATCTTGTTCTGGAGGGGTGTCTCAAACAATATTTGGCATCCAGCTTTTGGGTTTCAGGGCGTATATGGATGTGTTTTTGGTAACAATCACAATATATGCGAATAGAGCAAGCTGGCCAGAATATCCCATGATTTCCAAGATAAGGCTAAAAACGGCCCGGATATGGCCCTGAACTCCCGCCGAATCCGTGGGTCATTCACGCAAATGCTCCGATTTTCGGGCGAATCATCCGGCGATTGATTCGATTTCGCGGCCCTTGCGGCCTGTGCGGCCGAGGGACGCCCATGATTTCCCATAAGTGCCGTGATGTCCCGTGCCGCACGGTTGTAGCGCGACTGTTGTAGCGCGACATTGTAGCGCGACATTCTATTTTACAGTGAAAAACAGTCTATATTGCAGCATCCGATTTTCGCAAAGCGGGCCGTTCAATGGGGGGTCAATGCCCTCTTGATCTGCCGCATATTCCACGCCACCACGCCCGCGATGCCCGCCGCCATGACTGCCACGGGAAGGATGGACCCGGCCCACCATTGCAGCGCCCCGGC
>DISF01000005.1 GCA_002421985.1 Roseovarius sp. UBA6217
GCAGGCCGTGGGGGCAGAGCCCCCTTCCCCCTCTGATCCCGAAATCCGCAGATGCCCCCTTGCGCGCCCCGATCCGGCGCCCTACCTCTGGGGCGTGGCGGGGTCTGCCCTTCCTGTGTTCGGTAGCATTCCGGTGGCCTTAAACATTTCCGAGGGGGCTGGCTCTGTTCAGGTCCTGGCCTGATTACCTGGCGCCCACCTGTACATGCAGGTCCTCGGGAATCGAACCGCACGTTTGCGGTGGTCCCGCCACATGGGGTTCCCCAGCGGCCCCTCTCTTCTTCCGTCCTGACGTTCCGTCGCATTCCGGCTGATCGGCGCAAGCCGGCTCCCCCGTGCTTGCGCTAGGCCCGCGCCTGCCACACCATGGCATGACCCAACGGAAGCAGAACCACATGATCCCCCAGAACGCCCCTCTCGCCCATCCCTTCGCCACCGCCCCCGCGCCGGGCGTGCTGATCGAAATCGCCCCCGGCCTGCTCTGGGCCCGCTTCGCCCTGCCGTTCCGGCTCGATCATGTGAACGTCTATTTCCTGAAGGACGGCGACGGCTGGCTGATCGTCGACACCGGCATCGACAACCCTGAGACCCGCGAGGCCTGGCGCGCCATGCTGTCGGGCGCGATGCAGGGCGAAAAGATCACCGGGCTGATCATCACCCACCACCACCCCGACCATATCGGCCTGGCCGGCTGGCTGTGCGAGACCCTGCGCATCCCGCTGCTGACCAGCCGCACCACCTTCCTGTCGACCACGACCTATTTCAACTCGCCCGAGCTGCTCGCCGCCAGCGCCTATAGCGACTTCTTCATCAGCCACGGGATGAGCGACGAGATCGCCGCGCTGGTCAGCGTGCAGGGGCATCAATACATGCGGATGCTGTCGAAACCGCCGCTGACCTATCGCCGGCTCGCCGCCGGCGACCGGCTGCAGGCGGGAACGCGCCGCTTCGACGTGCTCGCGGGCGACGGCCATTGCCCGGAACAATTGATGTTCTATGCGCCCGAGGACAATATCCTGCTGGCCGCCGATCAGGTGATCGAGAAGATCAGCCCGAACATCTCGGTCACCGCCTTCGAACCCGACGGCAACCCCTTGGGCGATTTCATCCGCTCGCTGCAGGCGCTGATCGAGGATATCCCCGAGGATGCGCTGGTTCTGTCCGGTCACCGGCTGCCCTTCCTCGGGCTGCATCAACGCTGCCGCGAGCTGATCGCGCATCACGGCTACCGCTGCGACCTGATCCGTGGTGAGGCCGCGGTGCGCCCGGTCTCGGCCGCCGAAATGGTGCCGGTGCTGTTTCACCAGACGCTCAGCCCGCATGAGATGAGCTTCGCCTTCAGCGAGGTGCTGGCGCATATGAACTATCTCGCCGCCGATGGCGAATTGGTCTGGCAGATCGACGCCGCCGGCCACCGCCGGCTGGCGACGCGCTGAGCGAACTGACGCCCGGATATGTGCAAAACCCCGTTTCGCAAGGCGGCTGGCCGAAAGGCCTGAAACCCTCTAAAAGCGATAGCCGCGGGATCACCCAGAGGATGCGGAACCAACATGGACAAGACGCGGCGCGACAAGGATGGCGACAAGGGGGCGACGACGGTCAGCTCCTCGACCGTGATCGTGCGCGATATCGTGCGCGGCCTCTACGAGGGGCGCTATGTCGCCGGGCAGCGGCTGGTCGAACCCGACCTGATGCAGCACTATTCGGTCAGCCGCAGCACCGTGCGCGAGGCGCTGAAACAGCTCACCTCGGACGGCATCGTCGTGTCGCACCCCTATCGCGGCGCCAGCATCCGGCGGATGACCCGGCACGATGCCGAGAACAACTTTGCCATCATGGAGGTGGTGCTGGGCCTTGCCGCGCGGCAGGCGGCGCAGCATATCGACGCCCCCGGCGCCCGCGAAAAGCTGCAGGCGCATTTCGACGCCATCGCCGCCCATGAGGATCTGAGCGATCGGTTCGATTTCATCCGCCGCCGCGACCGCTATTTCCGCGCGCTGATCGAGATCAGCGGCAACCCCGAGCTTGCCACCCTGCTGCCCCGGCTGCAGGTGCACCTGATCCGCAACCGCCTGGCGGTGCCGGTGAAGGAACGGGTCGAAGGCTATCGCAAGATGACGCAGGCGATCCTCAGCGGCGATGGCGCCAAGGCGGAAAAGACCGCCCGCGCCTATGTGCTGATGACCGCCTCGTATCTTCTGCCGCATTTCCCGGAATGATCCCGGGCGGCGGCCCCGGCGTCAGGCCGGGGCTGCGACGGGCGTGATCTCGATCACCACCGCATGGGCGGTGACCTGGCTGCCCGCCTCGATATGAACCGCCGAGACAGTGCCGGCGACGGCGGCGGTATGGGTGTGCTCCATCTTCATCGCCTCCAGCACCAGCACCTTCTGCCCGGCCTCGACCCGATCGCCGACCGCCACATCGACGGAGACCACCGATCCATTCATCGTCGCCCGCACCCGGCCGTCGCCCTGCGCACCTGCCCGCACCGTCGGGGCAAAGCTGAGATCGCGGAAATCGAAGCTGCGCCCGCCAAACCGCAACGCCGGGGTGGCCGCCTCGGACAGCAGCGCCACGTCTTCGCGGATGCCGTCGCATTCGATCAGCGCCACCTGCGGGTCGCGGTGAAGGACGGTCAGGTCCAGCGGCTCCTGACCGGTCATGGTGACGTGACAGGCCCCCGCCTTCAAGGCCCGCACCTGCGGGTCATAGAGGGTGCCATTGCGCTCCAGCCGCAGCGGCGTCGGGAACCCATGCGCGAACCCGGTCGCGGGACCGGCACGCAGCAGCGCCGCCAGAACCATCGCTGCGCGCCCCTCCGCAGGATCGGCTTCCGGCAAGAGATCATCGCGATTTTCCTCGATGAATCCAGTGGTTGCGGCGCCTTCCTGAAACACCGGATGAGCCAGGCAGGCGCTCAGGAAATCCTGATTGCTGCGCAGACCCAACGCCACCGTCCCCTCCAGCCCGGCAAGCAGACGCCGCCGCGCGGCTTCCCGGTCCGGGCCATGGGCGATCAGCTTGGCGATCATCGAATCGTAGAACGGCGGCACCGGAGCGCCATCCCGCAGCGCGTGATCGACGCGGAGGCCCGGCGCCGGCGCCCAGCGCGCCATCGCCCCGCTTTGCGGCATGAACCCGGCCTGGGGATCCTCGGCGCAAAGCCGCACTTCGATGGCATGTCCGGAGAAAGTGACATCCTCCTGCCGCAGCGGCAGCACCTCGCTGGCGGCGACGCGCAATTGCAGCGCCACCAGATCAAGGCCAGTGATCGCCTCGGTCACCGGGTGTTCGACCTGCAACCGCGTGTTCATTTCCATGAAATAGAAGGCGCCGGAGGCATCGAGCAGATATTCGAACGTCCCCGCCCCCTCGTACCCAATGGCCCGCACGGCGGCGAGCGAGGCCGCCCCCATCCGCGCCCGCAGATCGGCATCGACGGCGGGTGACGGCGCCTCTTCGATCAGCTTCTGGTGACGGCGCTGCACCGAACAGTCGCGTTCGCCCAGATGGATGGCATTGCCGTGGCGATCCGCCATCACCTGGATTTCCACATGCCGGGGATTGAGGATCGCCTTTTCCAGCAGCACCACATCGCTGCCGAAGGCCGATTTCGCCTCGGACTTCGCCGCGCGCAGGGCCTCGGAGAACTCCTCCGCCGCCGTGACCAGGCGCATACCGCGCCCGCCGCCGCCGGCGGTGGCCTTGATCATCACCGGGAACCCGATGCGCCGCGCCTCGGCCAGCAGCGTTTCCGCCGCCTGGTCCGCGCCCTGATAGCCGGGCACGCAAGGCACCCCCGCCGAGATCATCAGCGCCTTGGCCCCAGCCTTGTCGCCCATCACCCGGATCGCCGCGGCCGAGGGGCCGACAAAGACGATGCCCGCCGCCGCGCAAGCTTCGGGGAAGTCGGGGTTTTCCGCCAGAAACCCATAGCCCGGATGTATCGCGTCGGCGCCGGTGGCCCGCGCCGCCGCGATGATCCGGTCGATCCGCAGATAGGACTCCGCCGGCGCGGCGCCACCGATGCCGACGGCCTGATCAGCGGCGCGCACATGTTCGGCCCCGGCGTCGGCCTCGGAATAGACCGCGACGGTGGCATAGCCCATCGCATGGGCGGTGCGCATGACGCGCAGGGCAATCTCGCCCCGGTTGGCGATCAGCAGCTTGGTGAAAGGGGTGCTCTTGTCCATGGCTCTCAGGTCTCCGGTCTCAGGGGCGCGCGACGGCGAACTGGATGGCATTGGGCTGGCGCGCGGCCTCGTCCCGGGTGATGGCCATCAGCTCGATCAACAGCTCGCGGGTGTCGCGCGGGTCGATCACCCCGTCGTCCAGCAGCCGGGCCGAGGTATAGGTCGCCCCCATCTGGCTGTTGAAGGTCTCGACGATCTTGGCCTTCATCGCCTCCAGCCGCCTCTGGTCGATCTCCTCCCCCATCCGGGCGGCGCGGGCTTCCTGCACCACGGCCATGGTGCCGGCGGCCTGTTCGCCGCCCATCACTGCGGTGCGCGCATTGGGCCAGGAAAAGCAGAACCGCGGATGGAACCCCCGGCCGCACATGCCGTAATTCCCCGCCCCGAAGGAGGCGCCACAATAGATGGTGAATTGCGGCACGGTGGCATTGGTCACCGCCTGGATCATCTTCGATCCGTGCTTGATGATCCCCGCCTCCTCATAGCTGCGACCAACCATGAAGCCGGTGGTATTGTTGAGGTAGAGAAGCGGCGTGCCGGACTGACAGCAGCTCTGGATGAAATGGGTGGCCTTGGCGGCGCCGTTGGGGTCGATCGGGCCATTGTTGGTCAAGATGCCGATCGGCCAGCCGCCGATCCGCGCGGTGCCGCAGACCGTGGCGCTGCCATAGCGTTCGCCGAATTCGACGAAATCCGATCCGTCGACGATCCGGGCGATCACCTCGCGCATGTCGACCGGGTGGCGATGATCCATCGGCATGATACCCAGCAGGTCTTCGGCCGCATAGGCCGGCGGCACCACGTCGCGCGGCTCCTCTGCCGGGCCGTGCCAGTCGATGTTCGACAGGATGGCGCGGGCGAGGCCGATGGCCTCGCGGTCATCCTCGGCCAGATAGTCACCCAGGCCAGAGATACCGGTGTGCATCTCTGCCCCGCCCAGGTCCTCCTCAGTGGCGATTTCCCCGGTGGCGGCCTTCAACAGCGGCGGGCCGGCCAGAAACGCCCGGGTACGGCCGCGCACCATGATGATGTAATCCGACAGCCCGGTCTGATAGGCGCCCCCAGCGGTGGAACTGCCGTGCGTCACCGTCAGCACCGGCAGGCCTGCGGCAGAGAAGCGCGCCAGATTGCGGAAGATGCTGCCGCCATGGATGAAATCCTCCACCCGATAGGCCATCAGATTGGCACCGGCGCTTTCGACAAGCTGGATGAAGGGCAGCTTGTTCTCCAGCGCGATCTCCTGCACGCGGAGCTGCTTTTCCAACCCCATCGGTTGCAGCGCCCCCGCCGCGATACCGCTGTCCGAGGCGCTGATCATGCAGCGGATGCCGGCGACATAACCGATGCCGGCGATCACCCCGCCGCCCGCCACGGATTTCGCCGGGTCCGGATGATCAAGCCCGAAGCCCGCCAGTTTCGACAGTTCGATGAACGGCCGCCCCGGATCGAGCAGCAGCGCCACCCGGTCGCGCGGCAGCAGTTGATGGCGCGTCTCGAACCGCTCCCGCGCGCGTTCCGAGGCGGCGCGGGTGCGCCCCTCGATCTGCTCCAACTCGGCCAGCAGCGCCAGCATGCCGGCGCGATTGGTCTGGAAACCTTCGGAAGTTGGGGAAATTGCGCTGTCTATCCGTGCCATATTCTGTCCGCTTCGGGGTTCGGGGCGGCGCAGGCCCATCGGCCCACGCCCGTCCCCGGCACCCTAGCGGCGGCCCGGCGGGCGATCTTGTGCCGGGGCGCTATGACGCCCGGCGCAGCCCCGCGCCGATCACCTGCAGCTCGCGTGAGCCTTCGCGGATCGACCGGGGCTTGAGCCCGTAGGTGCGGCGGATCGAATGGCTGAAGTGACTGGAATCGGGATAGCCCAGATCCAGCGCCACCTCGGTCAGGGTGCTGTCCTCGACCGCGTGTTCCAGGAAGCGGCGGGCGCGTTTCCACATCCGCATGTTGCGGAAGGAGGCCCCAGTCTCCTCCTTGAACAGATGCAGGAAACGCGAGGTCGACAGCCCCGCCTGCAACGCGCAATCCTCAGCCGAAAGCTGCGCCTCGCCCAGATCGGTTTCGAACAGCGCCAGCGCCCGTTCGATCCGCGGGTCGATCCGGCGCGTCTCCAGCACCCGACCCAGCAGCAGTTGATCGAAGGCCGCGGTGTCGAACCCGCCCTGCGCGCAGAGGTCGGACAACGGCCCGGCGGCAGCGGCCCGAATGCGCGCCATTGCCTGGCCAAGCGCGACGGGGCACTTGCAGAACTCCAGCAACTGCCGCTGATCGGCAAGCGTCAGCCGTTCGGGTTCGAACAGCAGGCTGAACACCTCGTCACAGTCGATTTCGACCTGATGGGTGCTATAGGCCGGCAAGACGCAGCACGGCAGGCTTTTCCAGGAGCCACCTGCCAGTCGCAGGCGAATCTCCCCTTCCGCCGCGAAATAGAGGGTGATCCCACCGGGCCGGCGCGGTTTCATCCGCGCCCCCAGCAGGCCGAAATAGAACACCCGGTCACGATTGACGAACATCAGCTTGCCGCTGGACTGCCGCATGCGGCCCCTCCCCCCTTGTTGCCTGCCCTCGCGGGCAGCTCTCCTCGCGGGCAGTGTTGCGACAGCGTGGGCAAAGGTCAATTTCCCGATGCGTCCGCTTGCGACAATTTGCGCTTGCCCCCGTCCGCCCGACCTGCGACACAGGGCGCACGGCGGCGGTGATCATCCCTGGTGCGATTCTGCGCCGTCTCTTTCCACATCTTGAAAAACTCCACAGGTTCCCCGATGCGTGACCCCTTGTTCCGCATGGCGTTGATCCTGGGTCTTCTGTCCGCGGTTGGCCCCTTCGCCATCGACATGTATTTGCCCGCCCTGCCCCAGGTGGCCGAGGATCTCGGCACCACCGAGGCCGGCGCGGCCCTGACTTTGACATCCTATTTCATCGTGTTTGGCTTCGCACAGATGATCTATGGCCCGATGGCCGACGCGCTTGGCCGCAAGCGGCCGATGATGATCGGCCTGGCGATCTTTCTCGCCGCCACCATCGCCTCGGCACTGGCGCCCGATCTGGGCTGGCTGATCGCTGCGCGCGGCGCCCAGGGGCTTGGTGCCGCCTCGCTGATGGCGGTGCCGCGCGCGGTGATCCGCGACAAGGCCTCCGGCCCCGAGGCGGCGCGGATGATGGCGGCGGTGATGATCGTGATCTCGGTCTCGCCGATGCTGGCGCCGATGACCGGATCGCTGATCCTGCTCTGGGGCGGCTGGCGCGAGATCTTCGCGGTGCTGGCCGTGGCCTCGCTGATCAGCCTGTCGTTGGTGATCTTCGCCCTGCCCGAGACCCTGGCGACCGAGGATCGCCGCCCGGTGCGGCTGGCGGCGATGATCTCCGGCGCCGGCCGGCTGCTGGGCGATCGCCGGTTCATGGGGCTGACCATGGTCGGCGGCTTCGGCATGGCAAGTTTCTTCGTCTTCCTTGCCGCCGCCAGCTTCGTCTATACCCGCGAATTCGGGCTCAGCCCCACCGGCTTCTCCGTCGCCTTCGCGGTCAATGCGGTGGGCTTCTTCTCGGCCTCGCAGCTCGCCGGCAAGCTTTGCCAGCGCTACGGGATGGACCGGGTGATCTGGCTGGCGATCAGCGGCTTTCTGGTCACCACGCTGGGGCTCAGCCTGGTGGCCTGGCTTGGTGGCGGCACCTTGGTGGTGGTGGCGGCGGGGCTGTTTCTGGCCAATGCCTGCCTGGGTCTGGTGATCCCGACGGCGGCAGTGATGTCGCTCGACCCGCATCCCGACATCGCCGGGCTCGCCTCCTCGCTGGGCGGGACGCTGCAGATGCTGACCGGCGGGCTGATGATCGCGGTGACCGGGCTGTTTCTGGAGAACACCGCGCTCAGCATGGTGCTGGCGATCGCGCTCTGCGCGGCGCTGGCCTGGCTCGCGGCGCTGCTGTCGCGGCCCGATCGTCAACTGGCTTGAACGAAAAGGCCCCCGCTCAAGCGGGGGCCGATGACTGCGCCAGGGCGCCGAGGTCTTAGAGGTTGACCTCGAAAAGACCCGCTGCCCCCATGCCGCCACCGATGCACATGGTGACGACCACATATTTGGCACCGCGCCGCTTGCCCTCGATCAGCGCATGGCCGACCAGACGGGCGCCGGTCATGCCATAGGGGTGACCGATGGAAATCCCGCCGCCGTTAACGTTGTACTTCTCGGGGTCGATGCCCAGGTGGTCACGGCAATAAAGCGCCTGCACCGCGAAGGCCTCGTTCAGCTCCCAAAGACCGATGTCGTCGATCTTGAGCCCGTTCTGCTTCAAGAGCTTCGGAATGGCATAGACCGGACCGATCCCCATTTCCTCGGGCGCGCAGCCGGCAACCGCCATGCCGCGATAGATCCCCAGCGGCTCAAGCCCGCGCTGTTCGGCCAGCTTGCCTTCCATCAGCACGCAGGCCGAGGCGCCGTCGGACAGTTGGCTGGCGTTGCCAGCGGTGATCACGCCGCCCTCGATGACCGGCTTCAGCCCGACCAGGCTGTCCAGCGTGGTCTCGGGGCGGTTGCCCTCGTCATGATCCAGGGTGACTTGCTGTTCGCTGATCTCGCCAGTGGCCTTGTCCTTGACCATCATGGTGGTGGTAAAGGGCACGATCTCGTCATCGAACTTGCCGGCCGCCTGCGCCGCCGCGGTCCGCTGTTGCGAGATCAGCGCATATTCGTCCTGCGCGTCGCGGCTGACGTTATAGACCTTCGCCACGTTCTCGGCGGTGAAGAGCATCGGCATATAGGCATGCTTGGCATGGGCCAGCACGTTGGGATCGACGGTATCGCGCACCCAGGCGGTATATTGGTCCTGCACCGCCGAGATGTTTTCCTGACCGCCGGCGGCGACCACATCCATGCCGTCGACCATCACCTGCTTGGCGGCGGTGGCGATCGCCATCAGGCCCGAGGCGCATTGCCGGTCCATCGTCTGGCCCGAAACGGTCACCGGAAAGCCTGCGGCGAAGGCGGCGTTGCGCGCCAGGTTCATGCCGGCGGTGCCCGCGGCCAGAACCGTACCCATCACCACGTCCTCGATCTCGGCCGGGTCGATCTTGGCCCGCTCGACGGCGGCCTTCAGCACATGGCCGGCCAGGGTCGGCGACTTGGTGGCGTTCAGCGCGCCGCGATAGGCCTTGCCGATCCCGGTACGGGCGGTGCTGACGATGACTGCTTCTCTCATATAGTCCTCCTCCGGAAACACGAACAGGGCGCGACACCGGGACGGCGCGCGCCGCTCTGCGTCACCATCCTCAGGCGGTGGCACCCTGTCCAGTGGGCGCGGGAATGACGGTGCGTCCCTCTGCCGCGGCGTCACGCGCCACCAGACCTGAGCCCGAGCGGCGCAGAAGATCGGCGATCTCGGTCAACTGGCGCGCCAGGGGCGTTGTCTTGCGCCAGATCATCCCGATGGTGCGGCTGGGCTGCGCCCCCTCGAAGCGCGCGATCGAGACATTGGCCGATCGGGTTTCCACCGCTACCGCCATCTCGGGGATCAGGGTCACCCCGATCCCCGCCCCCACCATCTGCACCAGGGTGGAGAGCGAGGAGCCGTCGAGGATTTCCCGCGGCCGGTTCGCCTGCATCTCGCAGAAGGACAGCGCCTGGTCGCGGAAACAATGCCCCTCCTCCAGCAACAGCAGGCGCATCTCCCGCAGCCGCTCGCGGCTGGGCACCGGCTTGCCCGCGTCCTCTCCCGGGCGGACCAGGACGAAATCCTCGGAAAACAGCGCCACCTCCTCCAGCCCCGGTTCCGACACCGGCAGCGCCACGATGGCGGTATCAAGCCGCCCGTCGGTCAGTTCCTCGATCAGCCGGGGCGTGATCGTCTCGCGCAGCCGGATGTCGAGCCCCGGATAGGCCCGGCCCAGATCGCCGACGATGCGCGGCAAGAGATAGGGCGCGACAGTGGGAATCACCCCGATCCTGAGCCGCCCCGACAGCGATCCGCGCGACGCGCGCGCCAGATCACCCAACTCATCGACCGATCTGAGAATCTGGCGCACCCGTTCGGCGAAGACCTCGCCAAAGCCGGTCAGCCGCACCTGACGCGGCCCGCGCTCGAACAAGGTCACCCCGAGAGATTCCTCCAATTCCTTGATCTGAACCGACAAAGCCGGCTGGGAAATCGCCACCGCCTCGGCGGCACGACCGAAATGCCCATGCTGGGCGAGCGCCTCGAAATAGCGCAACTGGCGGAATGTCAGATTCGTCATAATTATAAGCTATCACGACAATCAGTTTATACAACTTAATCCAATACGTCTTTCCTGTTAGCTTTGGTCCAGACGAGGAGGAGGATGACATCCCGACCGAGACGGCACCGCAAGGCGCCGACCAAGGGCGGGAACCCTGTCGCAGCGCCGGCCGGCACGAGCCCCGTCAGGGGAGGGTCTTCGTATGTCCGGGGGTGTCCTTCTCGTTGCCGCAGCATTCGAAACGACTGAACGCCACGATTGGAGATCGAAATGGACGGAAACGACGCAGCCCCGATGGGCAAATGCCCAGTGATGCACGGCGCCAATACCGAGGTGAAGGCCTCGGTCATGGACTGGTGGCCGAATGCGCTGAACCTCGACATCCTGCATCAGCACGACAGCAAGACCAACCCGATGGGCCCGGACTTCGATTATCGCGAGGCGCTCAAGACGCTGGATGTCGAGGCGCTGAAGAAGGACCTGCACGCGCTGATGACCGACAGCCAGGATTGGTGGCCGGCCGACTGGGGCCATTACGGCGGTTTGATGATCCGCATGGCCTGGCATGCGGCGGGCAGCTATCGCACCGCCGACGGGCGTGGCGGCGGCGGCACCGGCAACCAGCGCTTTGCACCGCTCAATTCCTGGCCCGACAATGTCAGCCTCGACAAGGCGCGGCGGCTGCTGTGGCCGATCAAGAAGAAATACGGCAACGCGATTTCCTGGGCCGATCTGATCATCCTCGCCGGCACCATCGCCTATGAAAGCATGGGGCTGAAGACCTTCGGCTTCGGCTTTGGCCGCAAGGACATCTGGGCGCCCGAGATCGACACCTATTGGGGCGCCGAAAAGGAATGGCTGGCGCCGTCGGACGAACGTTATACCGACGTCAGCAAGCCCGAGACGATGGAAAACCCGCTCGCCGCGGTACAGATGGGGCTGATCTACGTCAACCCCGAGGGCGTCAACGGCAAGCCCGACCCGCTGAAGACCGCCGCCCAGGTGCGCGAGACCTTCGCGCGCATGGCGATGAATGACGAGGAAACCGCAGCACTGACCGCCGGTGGCCATACTGTCGGCAAGACCCACGGCAATGGCGATGCCGCAGCCCTCGGCGCCGATCCCGAAGGGGCGGACCTGGAACTGCAAGGCCTCGGCTGGGCCAACCCGAACCAGAAGGGCAAGGCCGCGAACGCCGTGACTTCGGGGCTGGAAGGCGCCTGGACGACGCATCCCACGGTCTTCGACATGGGGTTCTTCGACATGCTCTTCGGTCATGAGTGGGAGCTGCGCAAATCCCCCGCCGGGGCCTGGCAATGGGAGCCGGTGGAGATCAAGGAAGAGGACAAGCCGCTCGACGCCTCGGATCCCTCGAAGCGCCACAATCCGATGATGACGGATGCCGACATGGCGATGAAGATGGACCCGGCCTATCGCGCCATCTGCGAGCGATTCATGGCCGACGAGGCTTATTTCTCGGATACTTTCGCGCGGGCGTGGTTCAAGCTCACCCATCGCGACATGGGGCCGAACACGCGCTATATCGGCCCCGACGCGCCCGAAGAAGAGCTGATCTGGCAGGATCCGGTGCCCGCCGGGTTTACCGATTACGATATCGGCAAGGCGAAACGCCTGATCGCCAATAGCGGTCTGTCGGTGGCCGATATGGTCGCCACCGCATGGGATTCGGCACGCACCTTCCGGCAGTCGGATTATCGCGGCGGGGCCAATGGCGCGCGCATCCGCCTTGCCCCGCAAAAGGACTGGGAGGGCAACGAGCCCAAGCGTCTGGCGCGGGTGCTGGGCGTGCTGGAGCCGATCGCGGCCGAGGTCGGCGCGAGCGTGGCCGATATCATCGTGCTGGCGGGCAATGTGGGTGTCGAGCACGCCGCCCGCGCTGCGGGCTACGACATCGAGGTGCCGTTCGCGCCGGGCCGTGGCGATGCCAGCGACGAGATGACCGATGCGGCATCGTTCTCGGTGCTGGAACCGCTTGCCGACGGGTTCCGCAACTGGCTCAAGAAGGATTACATCGTCACCCCCGAGGAGATGCTTCTTGACCGGGCGCAGCTCATGGGCCTCACCGGGCCGGAGATGACCTGCCTTCTGGGCGGAATGCGCGTGATGGGCACCAATCACGGCGGCACGGCGCATGGCGTCTTTACCGACCGGGTCGGCGCGCTCTCGACCGATTTCTTCACCACGCTGACCGATATGGCCTATAAATGGGAGCCGAAGGGCGGCGGGCTTTACGATATCGTTGATCGCAAATCGGGCGAGACGAAATACACCGCCACGCGGGTGGACCTCGTGTTCGGCTCCAACTCCATCCTGCGCGCCTATGCAGAGGTCTACGCTCAGGACGATGCGGGAGAGCGCTTCGTCTATGATTTCGTGAGTGCCTGGACCAAGGTCATGGAGGCCGACCGCTACGATCTCGGCTGATCGTCGGACGACATGAAAAAGCAAGCTGCACCGGGGCAATCCGGTGCCGTTTTTCGTTGTGCGGCGGGGGTGCCTTGCGGTCATGTGCCCGCCAGGGGCGGTGGCGCTTTTGACCGCTCGCATGGCTTTTGCGCTTGTCGGCATGGGGTTTCGTGTTACGCTTGGCCCGTCAGGGTGCCGCCCCTCGGGACGGAGAATTGGGAAGCCGGTGAGAGACCGGCGCTGCCCCCGCAACGGTAAGGGTGGGCGTTTCGGCGATATGCCACTGGGCCGGGATCGGCCCGGGAAGGTGCCGCAGGCGCATGGGCCGAATGCCCGCCACCCCAAGCCCGGAAACCAGCCAGGACAGACGCCAAATCGCGGTGGGCGATGCGGGCGAGTGCGGCGCTGTCTGCGCCCCCCGCGCGCCCCGCGCCCCTGCCCCATCCGGCCCGGGGTGTGGCCGGGGAGACCAATACCATGACGACCCTTACCCGAATCATCGAGGCGCTCGAGGACAGCCCGGCGCGCGGCGCGCAGGCACTTGATGCCGCGCGCCTTGGGTTTCTTGAATGGGTGTTTGCGGCCCCCGGCCCGGTGACTGCGCGGATGGCGCGGGATGCGCTTGATACGCAGGCCGCGCGCGGCGCGCAAAGCCCGGCTGCGCGCGCCTTTGTAGGATACATAAGAGACGTGTGCGCCTGCGCTCCGTCATCCGCGCATCGCCGCAGGGGCGCGCGCTCGGGCACCTGGCTCAACTGACATCGCGGAACTGGGTGGCAGAAAACAAAAACGGCGACACCAGGGAGGAGGAGGGTGCCGCCGTTCTGTTTCGCGTCCGGCCTCAGGGAGGAGGAGGAGACCTTCCGCTATCTTTCAGGACCGATTTTGCGGCCCCGTCTTCTGGCCCCGAGCTCAAGGGAGGAGGAGAAAGCCCGAGACCTTAACGAATGCGCCCGGGAGGAGGAGAGGCGCATCCGTATTCCGTTCAGCGCCGTGCGCCGTAGACCGAGTCGTAGGCGACCCGGCGAATTCCGCTGCGATGGAGGCCGAGATCGGCCAGATCGCGCCCGGTGAGATCGGAAAGCTCACGCACCGTGCGCCGATAGGCGAGGTAGGTATTGACACGCTGCAAAGCAGCATTAGCTGTCTCCCGCAGGCCGCCCCACGCCGTGGGGGCAATCCCGTATCGCGTGATCATTGGTTGTGCCATCTTCTTTTCCTTGCGATCTCTTTCGCTTCTTCAGCCAAGGCCACCCTTTGTGCCCTCGCTTGATTAGAAGATAGCGTCTTTCTGCACTTGCACAATAGCTGGCGTGAACATTTCTGCTATGCAGAAAATGCATGGCGCAAACTGACCTAACGTCATTCAATAGCACAATTTTTCAGCGCATCGCGATGCGCTTTTGCACATTATGAGGATGTGGAACCGCACTGCAGCGCAGCATAAACGCAATGTTCGCGGCGAAAGGCACTGGACCGCGCGGCGGCACATGGTAGCAAGGGACATGACGCCGCTTGATCTGGTTCTGACCCCCACCGCGCTCCGCTTTGGCGGGCGGCGCTATCCATGCACCATCGGGCGCGGCGGCCTCACGGGTGACAAGCGCGAGGGTGATGGCGCGACGCCACGGGGCATCCACCGGATCGTCGGGATGCTCTATCGCCCCGACCGGATGGCGCGGCCCACGGATTGGGCGGTGCCGATTCGCCCCGGCGACCTGTGGTCCGATGATCCCGGCCACGCGGATTACAACCTCATGGTGCGCGCGCCCTACCCCCACAGCCACGAAGCGCTGCGCCGCGCCGATCCGCTCTATGATCTGGTGATCGTGACCGACTGGAACTGGCCGCAGGCGACGCCCGGTCGCGGTTCATGCATCTTCATCCACCGCTGGCGGCGGCCGGGCTATCCGACTGCGGGCTGTATCGCGCTGCGCCCCGATCACCTGCGCAACATCTCCGCACGCCTCAGCTTCGGGGCGAGGCTGATCGTTCGCGGGCGGTGATCTTCACTCGGGGTATTTCCGGCTCGCGGTTGCGCGCGCCAGAACCTTTTTGTTGGCCCGCGCTGTTGCTGTCCAAGTATAAGTATTCACGCGGCCCGGCGGGCATGGGCTCAAGTATTTGAACGCCCCGAATGGCAATTGCCCGTCGCTCCCCACCTTCACCCGACCGCCGCCGTGGTCAAAGCCCGGATTATTGCGATCCTTGAGGTTAAATTCGATCGAGGTCGTGCCCGCGGGCACCCCGCTCAAGACAAAGGCCGGGCTGCCCACGGTGTTGGGATTGCCCGAGCGACACACCGGGATATCCCCCCATTCGAAGGCGATGGTGAATTCCGCCGCAGCCGTGGTTGCGGATATGGCAAGAGCGGCAAGTGAAAGCGGAATGAGACGCACGGGCAACTCCTGGGGCTTACTGGTAATAAGGAGCAGCGTTGCCCAAATCGCCGCGTTTGGCAATGCGAAACAAGCGTCGTGTTACACGTAATCCCGCGCGCCAAAAATCGCCGATCCGACGCGCACATGCGTGGCCCCCTGCGCAATCGCGCGCTCGAAATCGCCGCTCATGCCCATCGACAGGCCCGAGAGGCCATTGCGCGCCGCGATCTTCGCCAGAAGCGCGAAATGCAGGCTGGGCTCTTCGTCCACCGGCGGAATGCACATCAGCCCGCGCACCGGCAGATCGAGCGCCCGGCACTCGGCCACGAACCCGTCCGCCTCGGCGGGCAGAACGCCGGCCTTTTGCGGCTCTTCGCCGGTATTGACCTGCACGAAGAGATCGGGACAGCGGCCCATCTCCTGCGCCAGCCGCGCCAGCGTGCGCGCCAGCCTGGGCCGATCGAGCGAATGAATGGCCTGAAACATCTCCATCGCCTGCCGCGCCTTGTTGGTCTGCAACGGGCCCAGAAGGTGCAGCGCGATGCCCTCGTAACGCTCCTGGAACGCAGGCCAGCGTTCTGCCGCCTCCTGCACCCGGTTTTCGCCGAACAGGCGATGGCCCTCATCAAGCACCGCCTCGACCCGATCCCGCGGCTGCACCTTGGACACGGCGACAAGCGCCGTGCTGCCCGGTGCACGCCCGGCACCGGCCTCGGCACGGGCGATCCGCTCCCTGATATCGCTGAGGCTCACCGGCATTCTCCCGCTGTTATCGCTTGCTGTCTGACTGCCACGCTCGCAGGCCGGGTGCAACGGGCTTGCCCTGCTGCTGCGGCTTGGATACATGGGGGGAGGAACAATTCCGGACGGTGCAATGACCCAGTCGCGTATCAGATTTGTCGGCCTGGCCGTGGCGGCCCTCGTGGGGCTCGCAGGGTGCAGCGCGTTTCAGAATGCGCGGCTCGATCCCGATGCGACGCGCGTAAAAGGCGGCAGCCAGGCGCAGCCCAATCCAGAGGACGGCTCGATTCTCGACGCGTTTCGCGGCTCCAAGGACAGCGTGAAGGTCAACCGCTTCCTGTGGACCGCCTCGCTCGAAGTGCTGGATTTTCTGCCGGTCGAGGCCGCCGACCCGTTCACCGGGATCATCTCCACCGGTTATGGCACGCCTCCCGGTGGCAACACCGCCTATCGCGCAACCGTTCTCGTCAGCGATCCGGCTCTTGATGCCCGCTCGCTCAAGGTCTCGCTTCAATCACGGCGCGGCCCGGTCGATGCGGCCACGCAGCGCGCGGTCGAGGATGCGATTCTCAATCGCGCGCGCCAGTTGCGCATTGAGGCCGGCAGATTCTGATCCGCATTACGCCTTGGCAAGGTCATTCACCCACCTGATTTGACGCGGCAGGCAAATCGTGTGCAAATCGTGGCGTTGCCGAACAAGCCGGCGCGCGGCCTGACCGAGCGCGCGCCGCGCCTCTCTGTCATCGAGCAGGGCACAGATCTCGGCCACAAGCGCCTCTCCGTCAAAAAAATCCACCAGCCGCCCGGTCTCGTCATGCGTGATGACCTCGCGCACCGGCGCGGTATCGCCCGCGACAATCGCCGCCTCGCAGGCCATCGCCTCCAAAAGCGACCAACTGAGCACGAAGGGATAGGTGAGGTAGACATGCACGCGGCTTACCTGCAACAGCCGCAGAAACCGGTCATAGGGGATGCGCCCGAGGAAATGCACGCGCGCCCAATCCTCATCCGCTATCTGCCCGCGCACCTCGTCGATGAAAATCTGTTTCCAGCTTTGGCCGCTAGGCGGGCGGGCACCATAGCTCACCTCGTCGCCCCCCACGATCAGCACCCGCGCGCGGGGCCGCTCTCGCAACAGGCGCGGCAGCGCGCGCATGAAGACGTGATAGCCTCGGTAAGGCTCCAGATTGCGGTTCACGAAGGTGATGATCTCGTCGGCACGGGTAAGCGTGCCCGCACCCGCCACCTCCAGCCGCGCATCGGGAGCAGGGCAGGCGGTGAGCGTGTCGATGCCGTCATGGCTTATCGTGATGCGCTCGCGAAACGGCGCGGGAAAGGTATCGGCCTGAAACCGTGTCGGGCTTATGCCGGCATGGCCCTGCTCGAAATGCAACATATTGTTGAGGTTCTTCATACGGATGCGCAACGGCTCTGCGTCTGGGGCCGGGCTTGGGAATTCAGGATCGAAATCCAGATGCGGCCAGCCAGCGAGGTGGTATAGCTCGCAATAAAGCCCCAGCCGCGCCTCGGGCCAGACATCGCGCAGGAAAAGCGATTCCCCCCAGCCGGGATGCGCCAGGATCACGTCGGGCGCATAGCCACGCGCGCGCAGGCCCTTTGCCGCGCGCCAGCACGCCTCTCCGCGCGTCAGCTTGGTGTCGAAATCCACCAACCACGGGTGCAGCGCCTGCCCCGCGCGCTGGGGCACACTGTAGGGGATCACGCGCACCCCCTGCCAGGTGGTTGCCTCCTTCACCCGCAAGGTCAGCGCCACGCAGTGATGCCCCATCCGCGCCAGCCGGGGCGCAAGATGCTTGTATTGCCCCGGAAAATTCTGATGGATGAAGAGGATTTTCATGCAATCGCCCAACCTGCGCCTTGGCGGCTTATAATCGCGCGCGACACCCCCGCAAACCCCCGGTTTCGGCACCTCGGCACTGGACCATGCGCGATGAAGCGCCTATCACCCCTGCCAACACCAAACGAGAGCAAGAAAGGCCCGGCCCATGTCGCGCTATTCCCCCGCCGAGATCGAAGCCAAATGGCAAGACGCCTGGGAAAAGGCCGGGATTTTCCGCGCCGCCCGCGATACCTCAAAGCCCAAATATTACGTGCTCGAGATGTTCCCCTACCCTTCGGGGCGCATCCATATGGGCCATGTGCGCAATTACACCATGGGCGACGTGGTCGCGCGCCACAAGACCGCCACGGGCCATAACGTGCTGCACCCGATGGGATGGGACGCGTTCGGGATGCCCGCCGAGAATGCCGCGATGGCGTCTGGCGGCCACCCAAAGGACTGGACTTACGCCAATATCGCCACCATGCGCGACCAGATGAAGCCCTTGGGCCTCTCGATCGACTGGAGCCGCGAATTTGCCACCTGCGACCCCGAATATTACGGCCAGCAACAGGCGCTCTTCCTCGATTTTCTCGAAAAGGGGCTGGTTTACCGAAAAGAAGCCGTGGTGAACTGGGATCCGGTCGATATGACGGTTCTGGCCAACGAGCAGGTGATCGACGGCAAGGGCTGGCGCTCGGGCGCGGAGGTGGAGCGGCGCGAACTCACACAATGGTTCTTCCGCATCTCCGATTTCGCGGGAGAGTTGCTCGATGCGCTCGATACCCTCGACAACTGGCCCGCCAAGGTGCGGATCATGCAGGAAAACTGGATCGGGCGGTCGCGCGGGCTGCAATTCGCCTTCTCGCTGATCGACGGCCCGGAAGGCCATGACCGGATCGAGGTCTATACCACGCGGCCCGACACGATGATGGGGGCCTCGTTTCTCGGCATTTCGCCCGATCACCCGCTGGCCAAACGGCTGGAGGCCGAGAACCCGCAGGTGGCGGCATTCTGCGCCGAGGCGCGGCGCGGCGGCACCACCGAAGAGGCCATCGAGAAGGCCGAGAAGCTCGGGTTCGACACCGGCCTGCGCGTGCGCCATCCCTTTGACAATGACTGCGAATTGCCGGTCTGGATCGCCAATTTCATCCTGATGGATTACGGCACCGGCGCGATCTACGGCGTGCCTGCGCATGACCAGCGCGACCATGATTTCGCGGTCAAATATGGCCTGCCGATCATCGACACGTTCCAGCCGCGCGAGGGCGCGCATGATGTGGCTGCCAGCCCCTATATCCCGCCCAAGCCCGAGGTGGTCCGCTACACCCGCGCCATCGCGGGCGAAGAGATGCAGACCGGGGCCGAGGCCATCGAGGCCGCGATTGCGGTTTGCGAGGCGAATGGCGTGGGGCAAGGCGTGACCAAGTTCCGCCTGCGCGATTGGGGCCTGTCGCGCCAACGCTATTGGGGCTGCCCGATCCCGGTGGTGCATTGCGATGCCTGCGGCGTGGTGCCCGAGGCCAAGGAGAACCTGCCCATCCGCCTGCCCGACGATGTGAGTTTCGATCTGCCCGGCAACCCGCTCGACCGGCACCCGACATGGCGGGATTGCACCTGCCCGCGCTGCGGTGCGGCGGCAACGCGCGAAACCGACACGATGGATACCTTCGTCGATTCAAGCTGGTATTACGCCCGCTTCACCGCGCCCCATGCCGCCACGCCGACCGACATGGCCGAGGCCGGATACTGGATGAACGTGGACCAGTATATCGGCGGCATCGAGCACGCGATCCTGCACCTCTTGTATTCGCGCTTCTTCGCCCGCGCGATGCAGATTTGCGGGCATCTGCCCGAGAGTGCCATCGAGCCGTTCGATGCGCTGTTTACGCAAGGCATGGTGACGCACGCAATTTATGAGAAACTTGAGAATCTTACGCCACCGTCAAAGGGTGATGAACCTGTAGGGCCACCGATACGTGCTGAATATTGCTTTCCTGAGGACGTTGTAGAGTTCAAAGATCCTCAAGGGCAAATTCGCGCGGTTCTCCGCGAAAGCCTTGAACGCTCAGGGCGGTCTTTAGAATCTCATGATGAGTTGTGGGAGCAATGGATCGAAGACAGTAACAAGGGGACACGGGTTGAAGTGATCCCCTCCGCCAAGATGTCGAAATCCAAGAAAAACGTCGTCGATCCCTCCACCATCATCGCCCAATACGGCGCCGATACCGCGCGCTGGTTCGTGCTCTCGGATAGCCCCCCCGAGCGCGACGTGGAATGGACCGCCGCAGGTGCCGAGGCCGCGCATCGCCATCTTGCCCGCGTCTGGCGGCTGGCATCCGAGGTCAAAACCACCCCCGAGACGGCCACGCCAGAGGCCGACGCGGCGCTCTTGCGCGAGATGCACAAGGCAATTGACGAGGTGAGCAAGGGTGTCGAGTCCTTCGGCTTCAACGCCGCCATTGCGCGGCTTTATGCCTTTACCAACACGCTGATGAAATCGCAGGCGGGGCGAGAGGCGAAAACCACCGCCACCCGCACGCTGGCACAGCTCATGGCGCCCATGACCCCGCATCTGTCCGAGGAGATATGGGCCATGCTGGGCGGCGAGGGCCTTGTCGCCACCGCGCCCTGGCCCGTGGCCGATCCGGAGATGCTGATTGACGAGACGGTGATCCTGCCCATCCAGATCAACGGCAAGCGGCGTGCGGAAATCACCGTGCCGCGCGAAATGGCGAAATCCGAGGTTGAAAAGCTGGCGCTCGCGCAGGATGCTGTGCAAAAGGCGCTCTCTGGGGCCGCGCCGAAAAAGATCATCGTTGTCCCCGGACGGATCGTGAATGTCGTCATCTGACCGCCGCCTTTTCCTGCTCTCGGGCCTCGCTGCGCTGGCGGGCTGTGGCTTTGCGCCCGCCTATGCGCCCGGTGGCGGGGGGGCCGCGCTGATGGGGCAGATCGGCGTGACCGCGCCCGACAGCCGCGCCGGCTTCCTGCTCACCCGCGAGATCGAGACCCGGCTTGGCCGTCCGTCCGCGCCCCGCTATGAGCTGCGCCCGGCGATCAGCCTTGTGTCCGAGGCCATCGCCATCGACCGAAGCAACGTCGCGGCGCGCTTCAACCTTATCGGCACGGTGCAGTACGCGCTCACCGATCTGGAGACGGGCGAGGTGGTGGATCGCGGCAAGGTCACGAATTTCACGGGCTATTCCAGCTTTGGCACGCCTGTTGCCACGCAGGCCGCCCAACGTGACGCCGAGGCGCGGCTGATGCAGATGCTCGCCGATCAGATGCTGACCCGCCTCACTGCCGCGGCGGGCGCGCGGGCGCAATGAAGCTCGGCCCGCGCGAGGCCGCCCGCTATTTCGCGCGGCCAGAGCCGCAGCGCACCGGAATCCTGATCTATGGCCCCGACGCGATGCGCGTGGCGCTGCGGCGGCAAGAGATGATCGCCGCGCTGCTTGGCCCCGGTGCCGAGGAAGAGATGCGCCTGAGCCGCCTGCCCGCGGGCGATCTTCGGCGCGATCCGGCGTTGCTGCTCGATGCACTCAAGGCGCGGGGGTTCTTTCCCGGCGCGCGCGCCGTGCTGGTGGACGACGCGGGCGAGGCGCAGGCCGAGCCGATCCTCGCCGCGCTCGCCGATTGGGCCGAGGGTGACGCGCAGATCGTCGTGACCGCTGGTCAGCTCAAGCCCACGTCAAAGCTGCGCAAGGCGTTCGAGGGCCACCGCAACGCCTATGCCGCCGCGATCTATGACGATCCGCCCACACGCGACGAGATCGAGCGCGTGCTGGCGCGCGCCGGGCTGCGCGATGTGCCGAGGCCGGTGATGGGCGATCTGGAGGCGCTGGCGCGCACGCTCGACCCCGGCGATTTCCGCCAGACGATGGACAAGCTCGCGCTCTACAAGATCGGCGATCACGCGCCGCTCTCGTCTGTGGATATCGCGGCCTGCGCGCCCGCCTCGACCGAGGCCGATCTTGATGACATCCTCGACGTGGTGGCCGATGGACGGGCGGGCGAGATCGGCCCGGTGCTGCGGCGGCTGAAGGCGCAGGGCGTGCAGCCGGTGGGCCTGTGCATCGGGGCCTCGCGCCATTTCCGCGCGCTCTACACCGTCGCCGCCGATCCCGGCGGCGCGGCCAAGGGCATCGCCCGGATGCGCCCGCCGGTCTTTGGCCCGCGCCGCGACCGGATGCTGCGACAGGCGCAGCATTGGGGCGCGTCCCGGCTTGAACAGGCGCTCACGATCCTTACCGAGACCGACCTCACCCTGCGCTCGGCAGGCCAGCGCGCGCCCGATATGGCACTGGTGGAACGCGCGCTGATCCGGCTGGCGATGCTGGCCGCGCGCCCGGCAAGGGGTGCTTAACCTGACGTCCGGAAACCTGTTTG
Source organism: Roseovarius sp. UBA6217 (assembly GCA_002421985.1). GTDB lineage: Bacteria > Pseudomonadota > Alphaproteobacteria > Rhodobacterales > Rhodobacteraceae > Roseovarius. The sequence continues at coordinate 22,183 of DISF01000005.1, forward strand.
AGGCAGGTGCCATGATCGAAAGCGGCCACTCCGAATGCACAGGCGGGCGTGAGACTTGTCAGCGTTATGAATTCCCTCAACGTATGCGACGGCTATGCCCCATTGAGTTTCCGCTTGCGCGTTGCCGTGATGGTGCGGAGCGGAGGGCTGTCGGTAGCTCGTCAGGGATTACGAGACGAGGTCCTCATGAACCATCGGCCTGCTGGGCATAGGCCCATGGCATCAGGGCGTCGATGTCTCGAT
>DISF01000017.1:0-977 GCA_002421985.1 Roseovarius sp. UBA6217
CTTCAAGGCCATCGCGAAGAAATTCAGCGAGGTCGCCCCCGAAGTGCTGGGGGTTGAAACCGACATCGTCCAGCTTCCGCTGTTGCACGATACCGCCGCCGAACTGGCGCAGGCCCATGTNNACATCGCGGTCGAGCGGGATTATCCCAACCTCTACAAGAAGTTCACCTCGGTCGGCCCCTTGCTGGAAAAGCTGGGCAACGGCGGCAAGGGGATCAACTGGGACACCAAGGTCGAGGTCAAGCACCTGCGCGATCTGAACGGCGTGGTCCTGGACGAGGGCGTCTCGAAAGGCCAGCCCAAGCTGGAAACCGCCATCGACGCGGCCGAGATGATCCTGATGCTGGCCCCCGAAACCAACGGCGAGGTGGCGGTGAAGGCCTGGGAGGAACTCGAAAAACCCACGGGCCAGCACCACGCCCACCTGGCCGAAGGCGCGCACCATACCAAGATCCGCTTCCGCGACATCGCCGCGCAACCGCGCAAGATCATCTCCTCGCCCACATGGTCGGGGATCGAAAGCGAAGAGGTCTGCTACAACGCGGGCTATACCAACGTCCACGAGCTGATCCCCTGGCGCACCCTGACCGGGCGGCAGCAGCTGTATCAGGATCACCTGTGGATGCGGGCCTTTGGCGAGGGCTTTGTCAGCTATCGCCCGCCGGTGGACCTCAAGACCATCACCAAGGCGGTGAACAATGACGCGGCCGAGGGCAGCCCGCATGTGGTGCTGAACTTCATCACCCCGCACCAGAAATGGGGCATCCATTCGACCTATACCGACAACCTTCTGATGCTGACGCTGAACCGCGGCGGGCCGGTGGTCTGGATGTCCGAGGTCGATGCGAAGAAGGCGGGCCTTGTCGATAACGACTGGGTCGAGGCCTACAACGTCAATGGTGCGCTGACCGCGCGGGTCGTCGTGTCCCAGCGGATCAAGCAGGGCACGCTGTTCATGTATCACGCGCAGGAAAAGA
>DISF01000017.1:1001-34806 GCA_002421985.1 Roseovarius sp. UBA6217
CCTACGGCTTCAACTATTACGGCACTGTGGGCTCGAACCGGGACGAATTCGTGATCGTCCGCAAGATGCAGAAGATCGACTGGCTGGATCGGCCCGCAACCGGACATGTGGAGGCAGCGGAATGAAAGTTCGNNACCTCGACAAGTGCATCGGGTGTCACACCTGTTCGGTCACCTGCAAGAACGTCTGGACCACGCGCGACGGCGTCGAATACGCTTGGTTCAACAACGTCGAGACAAAGCCCGGCACCGGCTATCCCACCGACTGGGAAAACCAGAAGCGCTGGAACGGCGGGTGGGTGCGGTCGGCCAGCGGCAAGCTGCAACCGAAACAGGGGGCCAAGTGGCGGATCCTTGCGAACATCTTCGCCAACCCCTCGATGCCCGAGATCGACGATTACTACGAGCCGTTCGATTTCGACTATGACCACCTGAAATCCGCCCCCGACATGCAAGCCTTCCCTACCGCGCGCCCCCGGTCGAAGATCACCGGAGAGCGGATGGAAAAGATCGAAAAAGGCCCGAACTGGGAGGAAATCCTGGGCGGCGAATTTTCCAAACGGTCGCAGGACTACAATTTCGACAAGGTGCAGAAGGACATCTATGGAGAGTATGAGAATACCTTCATGATGTATCTGCCGCGCCTGTGCGAGCATTGCCTGAATCCAACGTGTTCGGCTTCCTGCCCCTCGGGTGCGATCTACAAGCGCGAAGAGGATGGCATCGTCCTGATCGACCAGGAAAAATGCCGCGGCTGGCGGATGTGCATTTCCGGCTGCCCCTACAAGAAGGTCTATTACAACTGGGATACCGGCAAATCGGAAAAATGCACCTTCTGCTATCCGCGCATCGAATCCGGCCAGCCGACAGTCTGTTCCGAAACCTGCGTCGGGCGCATCCGCTATCTGGGCGTGATCCTCTATGACGCCGACAAGATCGAGGCGGCGGCGAGCGCCGAGCGCGAAACCGATCTTTACGGCGCGCAGCTGGATGTCTTCCTTGACCCCAACGACCCCGAGGTGATCGCCGCCGCCCGCCGCGACGGTGTGCCCGAGGACTGGATCGAGGCCGCCAAGGTCAGCCCGATCTGGAAGATGGCCATGGACTGGAAGGTCGCCTTCCCGCTGCACCCCGAATACCGCACCTTGCCGATGGTCTGGTACATCCCGCCGCTTTCGCCGATCCAGAACGCCGCCCAGGCCGGTCAGATCGCGATGAGCGACCAGATGCCCGACGTGCGGTCCTTGCGCATCCCGGTGAAGTACCTTGCCAACATGCTGACCGCAGGGGACGAGGAACCCATCGTCTCGGCGCTGGAGCGGATGTCGGCCATGCGGCTTTACATGCGGGCGCTGACCGTGGACGGCGTGCGGGACGAGGGCATCGCCGCCCGCGTCGGCATGTCGGGCCGGATGATCGAAGACATGTACAAGATCATGGCGATTGCCGACTACGAGGACCGTTTCGCGATCCCCACCGCGCACCGCGAACAGAACGAGTCAGGGGCCGACATCCGCGGCGGCTGCGGCTTTACCGACGGCAACGGCTGTTCGACCGGCGACAGCGGCAAGACCAGCCTGTTCGGCGGCAAGAAGAAATCCTTTGCCCTTCCGCTGGAGTCGTTCTGATGATGGACCGCACACTCAAGGCCCTGTCGCTGATCCTGAGCTACCCGACGCAGGACCTGCAACAGGCCATGCCGGATATCGGGACCGTTCTGGCGACGGATCCCCGTTTCACCCCCGACACGCGGGCCGCGCTTGGGCAGCTTGCCGAGACCATCGGGCAGGGCGACCTGTTCGAGGCCGAGGAAAGCTACGTCATGCTTTTCGACCGCTCGCGCACCCTTTCGCTGAACCTGTTCGAGCATGTCCATGGCGAGAGCCGGGATCGGGGTGGTGCGATGGTCAGCCTGATCGAAGCCTATCGTGAGGGCGGGTTCGAGCCTGCCACCACGGAACTGCCCGACCATTTGCCGGTATTGTTGGAATTCCTGTCAATGCGTCCCTTTGCAGAAGTGCAGGAAACCTTGGCGGACGCGGCACATATCCTTGATGCGCTTGCGACCCGGCTTGCCAGGCGCGAGAGTGGGTATGCCGCCGCGTTCGCCGCTCTTTCCCAGCTTGCCGGCGATCAGGCAGACGCGGATGCCGTGGCCGGCATGCTGTCGCAGCCTGACGACGACCCGACCGATCTGGCAGCGCTCGATGCCGTCTGGGAAGAGACCGAGGTCACCTTTGGCCCCGATCCAAATGCCGGTTGTCCGCAGGTGCGTGACCTGCTGGCGACGATGGATATGCCTCAGAACGCCACTGCGGCCACGCCGCCTCGCCATTCCCACGCCGCCGAGTGAAGGAGGCCGACATGCATGATTTCCTGTTCGGGGTTTACCCCTATATCGCGACCGGCGTTCTGATCGTCGGCTCTGTCGCCCGTTACGAGCGCGATCCCTTCACCTGGAAGACCTCGTCCAGCCAGCTGCTGCGCCGAAAGCAACTGATCATCGGGTCGATCCTGTTCCATGTTGGCGTGCTGGTGATCTTCTTTGGTCACCTGATCGGTCTGCTGACACCGATTGCGGTGTTCGACGCCTTGGGCGTCAGCCACGGCGCCAAGCAGCTTCTGGCGGTGATAGCCGGGGGGATTGCCGGCGCCATGGCGCTGGCCGGGGGGCTTATGCTGTTCCACCGGCGCTGGACCGACCCGCGCATCCGCGCCACCTCGAGCTTTGCCGACACGGCGATCCTGGTTCTGCTGCTGGCGCAACTGGTGCTGGGGATGGGAACGATCGTGGTCTCGCTGGGTCATCTGGATGGTCACGAGATGACCAAGTTCATGTCCTGGGCGCAGCGCATCGCCACCTTCCGTTCGGGTGCGGCCGATCAGATTGTGGATGTGGCGCTGGTGTTCAAGCTGCATCTGTTCCTGGGCCTGACGATCTTCCTGCTGTTCCCCTTCACGCGGCTTGTTCATATCCTGTCGGGGTTCTTTGCGCCTCTGCGGTATATGTTCGCCCGCAGCGGGTATCAGATCGTGCGGTCGCGCCGGACCCGCCCGCTTGAGGACCGTCGCCGCGCGTTCGACACGGTGCAAGCCAAGCGCGGTCCCACCGCCACGACGCCAGCGGAGTGAGCCAGATGAATGTGGTCCTCTTTCCCGATCTTGTCGTGAACGGCGAAACCATCCCCTCGGCGGCAATCGCCGCCGAGGCCCAGAACCACGAAGCCCCCAAGGACAAGCCGGGCATCGCCTGGCGCAAGGCCGCGCAAGCATTGGCCATCCGCGCACTGCTGTTGCAAGAGGCGAAGCGACGGGGGTTGAGGGCCGACCCGCTCGAGCTGGCGCCGGGGCGGTTCGAGACGGACGACGAAGCCCTGATCCGCGCCCTGCTGGACGAGGCGCTTCTGATTGCGCCCGTCGGCGAAGGTGCCGTGCGCGCGGAATGGGAGAAGGACCCTGCCCGATATCGTTCGGCCCCGCTCTGGGATGTCTCGCACATCCTGTGCGCCTGCGATCCGCGGGACGAAGCCGAGTGTGGGCTGGCCGAGGTACGGGCCAAGGCCCTGCTGGCGCGGCTTGATGGTGATGCCAAAGGGTTCGCCGCCACTGCCCGTGAAAGCGATTGCGGCTCAAAAGCATCGGGCGGCCATCTGGGCCAGCTGGGTCCGGGCGACACCGTGCCCGAGTTCGAGGCGGCGCTGCGCACCCTGACCGAGGGCGGCATCACGCCCGCACCTGTCCTGTCGCGGCATGGCTGGCACATTATACGCCTGAACGCGACGGCGCCTGGGCAGGTGCTGCCCTATGAAACTGTTCGCCCCAAGATCGCGCAAGCGCTTGAAAAAGCCGCTTGGGCCGATGCGTCGAGGGCGTTCGTGGAAAGCCTCGCCGACCGGTCGAGCATCACCGGCGCAAGTCTTGGGCCGATCTGAACCACGCGAAAGGACGTGTCATGCAACCGTCAGAGCCTCTGCTGCGTGGGAGCGGTGAGAAGCCGACGAGCCTGGGCCTGCTTGCTAATCCTCTGGATTTCATCAGCGAAGACCACCTGCGCGAACGTCAGGTTTGCGCAATGATCGACCGGCTTGCAACGTCGGACGTTCTCAATCGCCAAGTAGTGACAACGGTGCTGCGCTTTCTGAACGAGGAACTGAATGTCCACCTGCGCGACGAGGCAGAGGACCTGTTTCCGCTTCTTGCCAGGCGTTGCACGGAGGAGGATGCGATCGAGGGTGTGATCGACCGGATCAGGGCCGATCAGGATGAGGCGATGCGTCTGCTGCCGGATGTGCGTGCAATGCTGGCTGGTTACCTCGATAGGGAGGGCGCTCTGTCTGCCAAGGAGCGCGGGGTATTGTCCAGGTTTGCGGGGCATGTGCGCCGCCACCTGGTGGCCGAGAACGCAATCCTTTTGCCGATTTCCCGGGTCCGGCTGACTCGGGCCGATCTGCGGAACCTGTCGAAACACATGCGGTCGAGACGCGGGCTGCCAGATTTTCCGGAGACGACCGATGCTGAATGACCTCCTGGCGCGCAACATGGCGTGGTCGAAACAACGTCACGACGAGGAGCCTGACTATTTCACCCGCCTCGCCGCCCTTCAGGCGCCCGAGTTCTTCTGGATCGGCTGTTCGGACAGCCGGGTTCCGGCCAACGTCGTCGCCGGCCTCGACCCCGGCGAGGTCTTCGTCCATCGCAACGTTGCCAACATCGTTCATTCCTCGGACATGAACCTGCTATCGGCGCTGGAGTTCGCGGTCGATGCGTTGCATGTGCGCGAGATCATCGTCTGCGGCCACTATGGCTGCGGCGGGGTCAAGGCCGCGACCGAGGATCTGCCGCACGGTCTGGCTGATCACTGGCTCGAGCCGATCCGGCGCCTGGCCCGCGCTTACGCGGTCGATCTGGGGCGCGAACCCGACTTTGAGGCACAACGCGACCGGCTGGCGGAACTCAATGTGGTCGAGGGCGTGCGGCGCGTCTGCGAAACGCCGATCCTGCAGAGAGCGTGGCGTCGCGGGGCTGATGTCCGAGTGCACGGCCTGATCTACGGGCTCAAGGACGGGCGCCTGCGCGATCTCGATTGCAGCATCGGGCCCGGGCATTTCCAGCCTAACCATTCCGCCGCGGAGGCAGCACAATGAGCATCCATCAAGCCATCACGTCACCGGGCTGCGGCTGTGACAGTCAGGACATGCTTCACGCGCTGATCGGCATCGACGAGGCCCTGGCCCGGATTGCGGGGCATGTAGCACCGGTCGGCCGCACCGAGGCCTTGTCGCTCGACCACGCCTTTGGCCGCATTCTTGCCCAGCCGGTCCGGTCCCGGTCCATGGCTCCGCCTTTCGACAATGCGGCGATGGATGGCTATGCGATCGCGACATCGGCCCTGACTGGTGCCGGACCTTGGGTGCTGCCAGTCGTTGCCCGCGTGCCTGCCGGGCAGGCGGTGACGACACCGGTTGCAGGAGCCATGGCGGCCCGGATCTTCACGGGCGCACCAATCCCGGATGGCGCAGATGCGGTCGTGATGCAGGAGGACGTCCTGCGCGACGGGGACGTCATTCATCTGTCGCGCCGGCCTGAATCGGGATTGAATATCCGCCGTGCGGGCAGTGACATGGCGAGCGGCGCGATCGTCCTCGACAAGGGGCAGAGGCTTGGCCCTAGGGAGATCGCCGCCGGTGCCGCCGCCGGTGCAGGCATCCTGCGCGTTCGGCGCAAGCTCCGCGTGGCACTGCTTGTCACCGGCGACGAGGTACGCCGCGCCGGGGGCGCGCGCGAGGCCGCCCAGATATGGGACGTGAACACACCGATGCTGACAGCAAGCCTTTCAGCTGCGGATGTCGACATCATTGCCTCGGCTCATGGTGCCGACAACCTTGCCGGTCTTGTCCGTCAATTGGGCGACATGGCGGCGCAAGCCGATCTTGTCATCACCACAGGCGGTATCTCGGTGGGCGAAGAAGACCATGTGAAGCCGGCCGTCACGGCACTTGGCGGCGAAACCCTGTTCAGCGGCGTTGCGATCAAACCGGGTAAGCCGGTGTCGGTCGGGCGCATCGGCAAGGCGCAATGGCTAGGTTTGCCCGGCAATCCGGTATCGGCCTTCGTGACGTGGCAAGTCTTCGGACTGGCGCTGGTCCGTGCCCTGAGCGGCGAGGGACTCGCCCCGACCCGGCGGCATGTCGTGACCGCAGGCCCGATCTGCCGCAAGCCAGGGCGCTGCGAACTCCGACCTGCCACGCTGGCCGGTTTCGATGCCCAGGGTCGCGAGATCGTCCGTTTCGAGGGTGCCACGCATTCGGCCCGGGTCGGGCTGCTCTCTCGCGCCGATGGGCTGATGTTTCTGCCCGCCGATGCCGAGAGCCTGCCTGCCGGTGCTCTGGTCGAATTCCAACCATTCTGCCAATCCTGAAGGAGCCCGGACATGAAACTTGCTTACACGATGGCGCCGGGACGCGGCGATACGGATCTGGTGCTTGAACGGCTGGCAGCCGACCTCTCAGCCCAGGGCCTCAGATGCTGCGGAACCGTCCAGATCAACAGCGAGCGCGCAAATGCCGGCCCGTGCGATATGGATGTTCGAGTGTTGCCCGATGGTCCCGTTCTGCGCATCAGCCAGGACCTTGGCCCGCAGGCGCGGGGGTGCCGCCTCGACCCGGCCGCGCTGGAAACGGCGGTCGCAATGGTTGCGGCCAGCCTATCCTCCGGCGCCGACCTGCTGATCGTCAACAAGTTCGGCAAACACGAGGCTGAAGGGCGAGGGTTCCGCCACGTGATCGCCGAGGCGCTGGCAATGGATATCCCGGTTCTGGTGGGGCTCAATACGCTCAACCGACCGGCCTTCGAAAACTTCGCGGAGGGGCTGGCAGTTCGGCTGCCGTCTGATCCTGCGGCGCTGACGGCTTGGGTTGAGGAAGTGACAACGAGGGTTGACGAGGTGGCCTAAGGTCAACCGACGCGCGCGACTTCACGTCCCTCCTCGCGCCATTCCGGCAGACCGCCTTCCAGCCGCCGCGCGTTGAGGCCATGACGGCGCAGGGTGGCGACGGCCTGATGGGCGTAGACGCAGTAGGGGCCGCGGCAATAGGCAACGATCTCGGCGTCCGGCGCGAGCGTGGGCAGGATCTGCTCCAGCTGCGCGAGGGTCGCGTTCAGCGCGCCTCGAATGTGGCCCGCAGCGTATTCGTCGGCGGGCCGGACATCGAGCACGGTGACGGAGCCTTCCGCGATCCGTGCGGCGAGCTCCGCGCGGCTGAGGGGCTCCGGCGCGTCCTCGCCGCCCGAGAGGCCCCGCAGGATACGCTCGACCTGCGCGAGGTTCCGCTCGGCGACGATGCGCAGAAAGTCCATCAGCTCCAACGTCTTGGCGTCGGTCAGCCGGTAGATCACCGCCTTGCCGTCGCGGCGGCTGGTGACGAGAGCGGCCCGGCGCAACTGTTGCAGGTGCTGCGAGCAGTTGGCGATGGTCAGGCCGGTCTTTTCCGCTAGCGCCTCCACTCCTCGTTCCCCCTGCGCCAATTGTTCCAGCAACATCAGACGCGCCGGTGCAGAGAGCGCGCGGGCGACAAGCGCGTATTCTTCGAGCAGGGCTGTCTTCGGGCTGGTTGACATGGGTAACTGCAAGTCCTAATCATTCAAGTGATAAATTGAAAGATAGCGATTTCGCCGCTTTCCGCAACCCCAAGGGTCAAGACCATGTCTGAATCGATCTTGTCCGCAGAACCTGCCATCCGCCTCAGCATCTTTCTTGGCGTGCTGGCGGCGATGGCGCTTTGGGAGGTGGCCGCACCACGGCGGCGGCGTGACATCCCGCGGGTGATCCGCCGGACGAACAACCTTGGTCTCGTGGTGCTCGACACCGTGATTCTGCGGCTGACCTTTCCGATTGTCGCGGTGGGGCTTGCCGTGATGGCCGAGGACAGCTGCTGGGGGCTGTTCAACAATATCGACGCGCCCGTGTCGCGGGCTTCGGCATGGCGCTCCTTTACCCGAACCTCTCGGCGGCAGTCGCGGACATTACCCCGCCCGCGTGGCGCGGCTCTGCCATCGGCATCTACCGCTTCTGGCGCGACCTCGGCTACGCCATCGGCGCCCTGGGACTTGGGCTGGCGGCCAGCCTGACGGGCGCGGCCGAGGCCGCCTTCTGGTTCGTCGCGATCTCCATGTTCGTCTCCGGCGGCCTGCTGTTCTGGCTGTCGGAGGAGACGCACCCGCGACTCAACCCCGCCAGCCCACGGGAGCCTGCAGATGCCTGACACGCTTGCCCGCCCTTTGGGCTTCCTTTCGATCTTGTTGGGCGTCGCCTCGATCGCGCTCTTGCTGTCTCTGTCTGGGGCTTCCGGGCGGGCGGCTGGCCCTGGCTGCAGGCCCATGACCTTGCCGGCTGGGGCGCCTGGGGCGGCCGGTGCCGGCGTCATCGCCGCACTGGTCAGGCTGGTGGTCTGGCTGCGCCGCAGGAAGGGAGGTGCCGCAGCAGTCCTGTTGGGGCTTGTCCTGTCGCTGCCCGTCGCGGGCCTTGGCGCGGGTTTCGAGATCGCCGCTCGCACCACGCCGCCGATCAACTGGTGCACGGTCGAAGATCAAGGCTGCGGTCGCGAAGGTCAACTGACGGGCTGACATTTATCAATAGGTTTGGTGACAATTATTAGGCGAGCAAAGTAGATGGGGGAGCGACATGCCCGATTCCGAATACCGGGATATTCGACAACTCGATCTCTTCGCGCATATGCCGCAACCCTCAGGAGAGTGCCTCCCGACGGTGCCGCCAAGAGGAGCGGCGCGTCCGCCACGCGATCACGCATGCGTTGCCACTCTGGCCCCATCTCGCGGCGTTTGCGCCGGTCGATCAACCCGCCTCCCAGCAGCGCGAAGGCGGCGAAAGTGCCGAACAGGATCACATGGGCCAGATCTCCGTTGGGCACGACATGGGCCGCCGCCCAAAGCGCCAACGCCAGAAGCAGCGGATGACGCGACAAGCGAACGATGCCGGGCCGTGCCGGGTCGAACTGGTCGTTGCGTGCACCCCCGAACGAGAACGGGTTGGGCCGGCCGATGAAGAGCGCAAGGATCAGGCAGACCGGCCCCATGACTGTCAGAGGAACATGGACCTGCCATGGCGCCCAGTCCCAAAGGGCCACATGCGGGGCGCGGCCTGCCGCCACGATCAGCCAGGCCAGCACCGCGAGCGACAGGGCGGAATAGACCAGTGTGAAACCGACAGGGCCAAGCCGCGGCTGAAGCCAGGGTCGCAGCGGCGGTCGCACGGGCACCGAATGCGACAGGAAAAACATGACATAGGCCAGGGCGAACTCGAACCATCCCATGGATGCGCGCCTCAAATCCGCTTGGCGGCAGGCAGACGCAGCAAGAGCCCGCCGTAGATGACCGCAAAGCTGCCGAAGGCAAATGTCCAGAATAGCCCTGCCACAGTGCTCAAGGGGCTGGAAAACTCGGGCCATACGCCGCCCGTAACCCGCGCGAATACGGACAGGATCAGGGCCAGATAGATCATGACGGTCCCAGCTCCCGCCCTCAGGTCCTGCCCGGTATGACCAAGCGTGGCGCGTGTCATCACGGCCAGTGTCATCAAGCCGATTGCCCCCGCCATCCAGAAATGCTGTGCGCCCGCCATTCCGAATGATCCGGGAGCCAAGATTTCTGCGGCCAATGCCAGGGCCCCCAGCGGCACAAAGGCATAGCCTGCGTGCAACACAGTCACCAGCGGCTCGGCAAACGTGCGGTGTCCGGCCCAACGGGCCAATCGCAGGGCGTGCAACACGCCTGCCAGAGCAAGCGCCAACCCGGTCAGCGTCCCGAGAGGCAGCGCTACCCATAGCACAAGCGCCACCAGAAGTGTCGCGAGCGCCCCCTTGTCGAAGGACTGCATCGGCGCCACGGGTAGGACGGCGCTGCGCCGTTTCACCAGCCAGTTGCGGGTGAAGGACGGCACTATGCGGCCGCCAATGACCGCGATCATCATGATGCCCGCGCCCAGGCCCAGCCGCAGGCCATAGCCTTGTGCGGCATACTCGCCTCTCGCAGCCTCCCAGTGAAACAGCGCGTTGCCGAGGGCAAAGACCGCGAGCATCCCCAGCACGATCAGATTGCGCCAGTTCCGGCCCGCCACGATCTCGCGCCCGATCACCGTGGCCAGCACCACCGGGAAGGCAAGGTCGACCGCCGCCACCAGCAGCGTCGGCAACCCCGCCGAGAAGATCACAGCCATGCGCCCTGCGAGCCACAGAGCCGCCAGCCCGCCCAGCGGCCAGCCGACGATCGGCAGGCGCCCCGTCCAGTTCGGCACCGCAGTCAGGAGAAAGCCTGCGACGACGGCGCCGAGATAACCATAGAGGAACTCGTGCGCGTGCCATGACACGGGGTCGAAGGCTGTGGGCAACATCAAGTGCCCTGACAGCATCGGCACCCAAAGCACCATCGCCAGCGCAGCCCAGACGGCCGCACCGAAGAAGAACGGGCGGAACCCGTAGGTCAGGATCGCGGGTCCGGTCCAGGCGCGCATCTGTTCGGCGGTCGAGGTCATTTGTGGCGTCCCTTGCGCGCTCAGGCCGGCGCGGCGGCGGCAATGCGGCGGTAGCCTGCCGTGCCATGATAGAAACCGTTGCTCAGGCCCGCATCCCCGCTCAGCGTCGCAAGGCGGGCATCGGCCTCGCCTGTCGGCACCCGCCCATCGAGCACATCGCGGAACACCTGCGCCACCGCGACCATGTCCACCGCCTGTGGCATCAGCCGCAGGTGCGTCACGCCATCGGCAACCAGACGGGCAGCCTCGGGGAGCAGGTCGATATAGCTTTCCGACAGGGTCTGGATGCCGTTCACCCGCAGGATCGGCCTGTCGTCGCGGGTGCGGAGCGGCATGCCGTCGGGGTCTTCCTCACAGACGAACTGGCAGTTGTCCTTGGTGCGGCCGTGCGCGCGGGCGTGATAGCACCGCGCCGACACCGCCAGAGAAGCGCGGCCGTAGACCTGCACCTCGACGCCGAGCCCCAGCGCGCACGCGGCCCGCGCCGCGGCGGCGATGGCCGGAGCCGGCATCTCGGCCGGTAGGCAGACATGGGTCGCGCCCTTCCCGGCCATCCAGGCGATGGTCGCCTCGTTGTAGGCGTTCATGAAGGGGCCGATCCGGTGCGGGCGTTTGCCGCGCGCAAAGAGGCCAGCGGCATTGTTGATCTCGATCTCGGGCGCGTCCATCGCGGCCAGATCCTCGGTCGCCTTGCGTTCACGCTTCAGCATGACCTCGGCCAGCGTCGACAGGATGACGGTCTTGCCTGCGCGTTCCAGCCGCTCGATCGTGACGGGCAGGTCTGCCTCGTGGAAGGGCGCGCGCTTGGAGCAGATCACCTCGCCCAGATAAACCTCATCCACGGGCGCCTCGTCGGCGATGCGCGCATAGAAGTCACGCCTGGCGTCTGCCGGCCAGTGATAGGCGATGGGGCCGAGCGTCAGTTTCGTCATGGTCTTCACCGCCATTTCTTTGTCTCAAAGGCGCCCTGGGTCTGTTTCTGCCCCTCGGTCAGGGCGATCAGATCGGCGATGTTTGCCTCGCGTCCGGCCTTGATGTCGTCTACCGCTGCGCGGAAGGCACGCACAACGCTGCGGACATAGCTCTTCGACCGCTGACGCCCTTCGATCTTGAAAGCATGTACGCCAGCCTCGATCAATTCGGGCAGGAGCCGCGACAGATTCAGGCTGACGGGTTCCTCGAAGGCGTAGTAGCCCTCGGGCCGATGCGGCGCAGCGTAGCGGCCCTTGCAGATGGTGGGATAGCCGGCCTTCTCTTCCGGCCCGAAACGGTCGATGGTGAAGCCCGCCAACTGCGAGGACATCGACCCGTCGGCGTCGCGCACATACTCCACGTCCGAAGCGGGCGAGCACACCCCGTCCATGTTCGTGGATTGACCCGTGAGGTAGTTGGTCAGGCTGCACCGGCCTTCCACCATCAGGCCGTGGTTGCCGAAGATAAAGGTCTCGATCTCGCAGGGGATTTCGCGGCGGATCTGACGGATCTCGGGGATCGTCAGGATGCGCGGCAGGACCACACGCTTTACACCGAAATTCTCGCAATAGTAGCGGATCGCCTCGGGCGAAGAGGCCGCGGCCTGCACCGACAGGTGCAGCCGGATGCCCGGATACGTCCGGGCGATGTAGTCGGCTACGCCCATGTCGGCCACAATGAAGGCATCCACGCCCAGCCGCGCGCCGGTGTCCGCCGCTTGCCGCCAGAGATCCACCTTGCCCGCAGGCGGATAGGTATTCAGCGCCAGCAGCACCTTGGTGCCGCGCGCATGGGCATAGGCCACCGCCTCGGCCAGTTCAACGGGGGTGAAGTTCAGCCCCGGAAAGTTTCGCGCGTTGGTCGCATCCTGGAAGCCGCAATAAACGGCATCGGCGCCCGCGTCGACGGCGGTGCGCAGCGCGGCGGGGGTGCCTGCGGGGCAGATCAGTTCAGCAAGGCTCATGCGTATTCCTGCGGTTTGGTGGCATCCGGATAGGCCCGCCGCAAACGTGCGAGAACCGCCCGTCCAGGCACCCCGAACATCGCCGACGCCTCCTCGGCCAGCGAACCGTCCATGTCGTCGAGCGCGTTCCGAAGACGAACGACGGCCTCGGTGTCCCCGCTGACTTCCAGATCGCGCGAGAAGAAGGCCGCGTCGCCGTCCTGCTCGGCGTCGATCAGTTCCAGAAGCAGCAGGAACCGCCCGCGGATCGTGGCCCCCGCCTGCGGCGCCGTATCGCGCGGCACGGCGCGGAAGACGAGCGCCTGCGGGTCGGGGCGCAGATGCAGCGCAAAGGGCAGCTCAACGGGATCGATCAGGAAGTCGGTCGTCTGGTGCGGACCGAGCCGCGCGAAGAGCGACGGGTGTCGCGCCGCGACCCGACGGACAACGCGCGTCAGGACCGGTTGCAGCACAAGGCAGGCAAGCCGCGCGATTGCGCCTTCGCCGGGCCGCAACCGGGCCTTTGGTTCGCTCGTCGGGATCATGATGGGTCCTTTCGCTCCCCCGATACGCCCGTCTCGGTCACGATCCTGTCGAGGGGAATGTCATAGGGCTGCGGGTAGATTGTGGTCAGTCGGGCTGCCGCCAGCGCAACGCCGATGGTAAAGGGCTGCGGCAAGAGCGCGGCCAGTGTCCGGTCGTAATGGCCGCCGCCCCAGCCGAGCCGATAACAACCCTCGTCCCAGCCGAGGCAGGGCGCGAGCGCGATGTCGGGCGTCAGGACCTCCGCCTCGGGCGGCGGAACGGGGATGTTCCAATGGCCGCGCACCATGCGCATGCCCGGCGTCCATCGGCGGAACACGAGGGGCGCGGCGCGGGTCTCCACCACCGGCAGGGCGATGGTGACGCCCGCGCCGTGCAGATCGGACAGGAGCGGGCGCAGGTCCGGCTCGCCCCGAATCGGCCAGTAGCCGGCGAGCACGGTCTCCCGGAGGGTCCCGCGCGCGGCGAGGACCAATTCGAGATGACCGCAGATGGAGTTGCTCACCTGCGCCCGTCCTGTCTGGCCCAGCCCCTCCCTCAGGCTGGCCAGCCTTGCCCGCTCGGCACGGCGCCAGCGCGCCACGTCGCGCGCCTGCTGCACATCAATTCCAAGCGGATCGAAATTGGCCCGGTCCACCTCCGCCGCCATGCAGGGGGGCGAGGCATAGGCTCCCTGTCCGCTCATGGAGACGCGCCCTCCTCGGCCACGGTTCCGACGGCGGCGTTGCACCAGTCCGTGACGGCAGCCTCGGTCGGTGCGAGGATCGTCGCCATGCCATCGGCATAGCGGTCGAACACGGCCCTGTGGGTTTCGGAGAGGCCAGTCAGGACTGGAACGCCGCAGGCAAGCGCCTCGGAGATCAGCGCGCGGAAACCGCGCCCCTCTGCCTCGCTCAGGCCAAACTTGTTGAGGATCACGAGGTCTGCCCGGCCAGCCCGAAGCCGCGACATCGCCAACCCGACGGCCTCATCGAAGGCGCCCGCATCCATCCGGCAGGCGGTGGCGCCGGGTCCGAGATCCTGCGTGATGCGCCAGCGCGGCCCGTTGGGCAGAAGCCAGAGATCGCAGTCGCACGATCCCGATCCGGCATCGGGCGAGGCCGCGCGCAACGCACCCACCAGCCGGACGCCGTCCCGCGTTAGCTGGTCAGCCACCGCGTCCAGAAGCCGATCCGTACCGCCTCGTCCCTCGACTGTCACACCCGCGAGCCGCATCTTCGCCTCAAGCCGGCTCGAATCGCGGGAACAGCACATCGTTCTCCAACGCGATATGGGCAGCAAGGTCGTCGAACAGCGCCGCGAGGCCGCCATAGAGCGAGCGCCAGGAACCGCAGGCGTGCTCGGGCGGCGTCAGATCGCAGGTGAGCCGCCGGATCAGCGCGATGTTTTCGGCGTGATCGTCGTGGTCGGCGCGCATCACCGCGATGGGGTGCTCGATGCCCGGCCCGCCGCCCGCCCGCATGGCCGGAAATAGGATCATCTCCTCCTTTTTCATGTGATCCTCCATCTCGCGGGCAAGCGTCCGAATGGCGGCAGCGAGCCCCGTGGGCGCGTCGGGATCGTCCGCATGGACCCGCTCGACCCGGTCCGCGAGCGGCATGAGCGCGGCGAGATCCTCCCGGTGCATCTCGTGATAGCGCGTCAGGATATGGTCAATCAGGGCACCGGTGTCCTGCGGCACGTCCGTTTCGGATAGGTCTCTCATCGCAGGCCCTTTCACTGGCGCATCGCCCGATCCTTGCGTGGTCCGCAGCGAATTGGTATTGGAAATACGCATACCCCTCGTGAATGCGCACTTCAACTACCAAATCAGGAGCGCGACCTTGCGCCTCACCTCTTTCACCGATTACGGCCTGCGCGTGTTGATGCGGATGGCGGGCGCACCCGACCGGGCCTTCACCACGTCGGAACTCGCCGATGAATTCCGCATCTCCCGCAACCATCTGGCCAAGGTGATCACGGCGCTTGCCGCCGCAGGTCTTCTGGAAACTCGGCGCGGCGGTGGGGGAGGCGCCATGCTGGCCCTTGCACCCGAAGACATCCGCCTGGGCGATGTGGTGGCGGCCCTCGAAGCCGATCAAGCTCTGGTGGAATGCTTCGCCGTCGGCACCAATAGCTGCACCCTGACCCCGCAATGTCGGTTGAAAGCGCGGCTGGCTCATGCAGAGGCGGCATTTGTCGTCGACCTCAACCGCAGCACTTTGGCCGATTGCGTCTACCGGCCGGAAAACGCCTGACGCGCCACCCACGTGATCCAGCCCCAGACCGCGCTGCGCAGGGACATGGCGTAAACGGTACGCATCTCGAAGGCTCCACCTTGGGCGACATGCAGGCCGAACGCCGCGAAAACCAGCAGCGTTGCGGCGAAGATCACGAACGATAGGGGCCAGGCCCATCGCCGCCCCTGCCACAGGCCGAGACCCGCGACGACATAGGCGAGCCCGGCCAGCGTGTTGAACCACAGCACGAAGGGTACGACTGCCCCCATGTCGGCTGATCCGAGCAATGTTCGGCCACCAGAGAAAATGGTCAGCACGCCAAAGGCAATCGCAACACCGCCCGCTATGCGGAGCGTCAGACTGGTTCTAGGCATCGCAAGCGCCCTCCTTCGCGCGTAGAAGTTCCATCTGCACGTCAAACAGCCGGAACCCCTCGGGCACGAGCGCAAAGCCCCGGGCGCCGAGCGTCCAGCGGATGGCGACACCCTGCACCAGCGACGTCAGCAGGATGGCGACATCCTCTGGGATGACGTCGCGCTTCAGATCGCCCGCAGCCTGAAGATCACGGATCACGGCAACAAGGCGGCCCTGAAAAGCGCCCAAAAGCCCACGGAACACCTCGCGCAGGGCTGGATTGTCCACCTGCAACTCGCGCGAGAACAGGATCGACGGCAGGGCAGGCGTTTCAGCAATGGCCGTCAGTTGCGCACCGATCAGCGCTTTCAGGCGCGCTTGCGGCCCGGTGGCCCCCGCCTCGGCCCAGTAACTCTGCAACCGGTCAGCGATATCCTCGGCCACCGCCAGCCAGAGCGCGCCCTTGGTAGGGAAATGCCGGAAGATCGCAGGCTGACTGAGGCCGATGGCACGCGCGACATCTGTGGTGCTCAGCCGGTCGGGTCCGATCTCATCGGCCAGTCGCAGAACCTCGGCCACGATTTGCGCCTTTCTCTCTTCAGCACTTTGACGGCCCGACATGTGTCACCTCTTGTTAGTTATAACTCACTAACATATACTGTTGGCAACCGCAACCTCTATCCCGAGTCGCGCACCCTGACCGAAAGGACCCCGTCATGCCCGCCAAAACCGCCCCCACCGGCTATTCCCGCCTGCAGATCGCGCTGCATTGGCTCGTCTTCGCACTGATCGCGCAGCAATACCTTTTCAAGGACGCGATGTCGGCCGCATGGGACCAGATCACCGATGGGCTGGAGGCTGGGTTCGACCCGCTCGTGCTGGCCCATGTGGCGGGCGGCGCGCTGGTGATGATCTTCGCGCTGTGGCGGTTGACCCTGCGCGCCCGGCGCGGCGTGCCCCCGGCGATCGAGGCCAGCAAGGTGCAGGGCATTCTCGCAAAGCTCACCCATGTCGGGCTTTACGCGCTGATGATCCTGATGCCACTCAGCGGGTCTGTCGCGTGGTTCGGCGGGGTCGAGGCCGCAGCGCAGGGGCACAACGTGATGAAGATCATCCTGCTGGCGCTGGTTGCGCTGCATGTGATTGGCGCGCTCTACCACCAGTTCATCCTGCGCGACGGCACGCTGGCGCGGATGCGCCGGGCGCAGGGCTGAACCCATGCGTCTCGCCCCGCTCCTGGCGCTGCCGCCCATCGCGCTCGGCATTGCCGCGGCGGCCTGGATGATCGCGTCCGCCCCCGGCCCCGCGCAGGTCGGGGGCGACGCGCCCGCGCTACCCGTTCGGGTGATGACGGTCGCGGCGCAGGATATTCGACCCGCCGCAACCGCTTGGGACAACCTGCGCGCGGCCGAGACCTGGGTCGCCTTGGCCGAGGTGGAGGGCGAGGTGATCTGGCGCCATCCGGACTTTGAGCCCGGTCGCCTGATCCCGGCGCGGACGGAAGTGCTGAGGATCGACCTCGCCGACTACGAGCTGGCGCTGGCACAGTCGCAGGCCGACCTCGCCGCCCTCGAGGCCGAGCGCGCGCAGCTTGAGACCGAGGCGGACAACACGCGGCGCATCCTTTCGCTGGAACAGAACCGGCTGGCCCTGGCCGAGACCGATCTGGAACGCACGCGCACACTCGTCGCGCAAGGCGCCGTTCCGAAATCGCGCGCCGACGAGGCCGAGCGCGCGACCCTTCTGGCCCGCCGCACGGTGGCGGAACTGGAGAACACGCTCGCCCTGATCCCGTCTCGCCAAGCGCGGATCGCGGCGCAGGTCGCACGCAGCGAGGCCGCTATCGACCGGGCGCGCCGCTCGCTCGACCGCACGACCCTGACGACGCCGTTCGACCTGCGCGTGACCGAGGTGAATGCTGAGCTGTTTCAGACCGTCGCCCCCGGTCAGGTGGTGATCCGTGCTGACGGGATCGCGGCGGCCGAGGTCGTGGCGCATTTGCCGATAGACAGCTTTCGACGGCTATTGGGAGATACACCGGAGGGCATCACCCTTGGCGACATGATGCGCGACATGCCCGCCACGCAGATCGAGGTGACACTCAGCCCTATGGCGGACCCGAGGCAGATCTGGAGCGCCCGTGTTGTCGGGATCGAGGGCGCGCTGGATGCCCGTGCGCGCACTGTGCCGGTCGTGGTCAGGGTTGACGCCCCCTATGAGGGCGCCGGGGACTATCCTGAATTTTGTGCGCTGACGTGGTAACTGCTCGCAGAGGAGACCCACGTATGAGCATCGACAAAGACCTGCTGGACCGGCTGATGGAAGGCCGCTCGCCTAGCGATCTGTTTGGCAAGACCGGCATCCTGGCGGAACTGACCAAGGCACTGGCGGAACGTGCGCTGAGCACGGAGATGGACGTCCATCTCGATGAAGAGCGCGCCGAAGAAGCTCCTGAGGGCCAGAACCAGGCCCCCAATCGCCGTAACGGGCGCAGCCAGAAGACGGTGACCACCGACAGCGGCAAGGTGGTTTTGGACACCCGCCAACCGACCGCCCCCGCCTGCCCACCGGGGTGGAACCGCGTGCCCTCGCCGAAGTTCAGCAGGCAGTTCGAAGTCCCGCGATAGCCCATCTTGTGGTTCAGCCCAGCCACGGCGATGTCGTTGCGTTCGCCATCCGGCAGATGCTTCGGCACCAGGAACAGCGACAGGCCCCGCGTGCCTCCGGGCAGGGTGCCGTCGGCATCCGGGATCTTGGCCAGCACCAGATGGTGGATCGTCGCCGAGATGTTCTGATCCCCGCCCGAGATCCACATCTTGTTGCCGGTCAGCCGGTAGCGCGCGCCGAGCTCATCGTGCCCCTCGGACACCGCGCGGGTGCGCACATCGGCCATCGATGAACCCGCCTGTGGTTCGGACAGGCACATCGTGCCGAAGGCGCTGCCGTCCAGCTGTTTGGGCACGAAGGCCTCGATCTGCGCGGGGCTGGCGTTGTGGACCAGAAGCCGGGCGTTGCCGACAGTGAGCATCGCATATCTCAACACGGCGCGACGTCAGATGATGCTCGACGGAGAATTGGTGACAATCGTCGACGTGCAGGGCTACGACGAACCAGAAGCGGAAGGGCGGGAGGGCGTCGAACATCACTATGTTGGCTATTTCGAGATCAGCCCGGCACTGTTGCGCAAATACCTGACCCACGATGTTTTCCATCCTGAACCCGCACACATCATGGAAACGGACGACCGACTGCCCCTCCGCTTCGAATGGGGGTCGGTCGGCGCCAGCCTTCAACACGACCTGCTGGATGGCTCGATGGAACGCGACTTGGCCGAGGTTTGCCGCAAGATGCACGCGGATCTGAGACTTTTCCAGGCGCAGCGCAGAGCTGACTCCCTGGCCGCCGAGGCCGAGGCTTTGAACCGCTGGCGCCGGCCGACCAACACCCAAGGGAAAAACGCATGAGCCTGCAATTCCAAGGACCGGACACCGCTCTTCAGTGCTTTCTGAAAACGGCGCCCAAGATGGCCTATGTCTACATTCTGGCGCGGCCGGATGGTACGCCGTTCTATGTCGGAGAAGGCAAGAACGGCCGCGTCTTTGACCATGTGCAAGAAGCGCGATTGGCACACCGATCGATTGAGGTGAATCCCTACAAGTGCAACGTCATTCGCAAGATCGAAGCGGCGGGCGAGTTCATTACCTACCAAATTGACAGTTTCCACGCCGACAAGGCCGCTGCCCAACGGCGGGAAGGAGAGCTGATCCGGCAGATGGGGCGCCTGCACGAGGGCGGCCCGCTGACGAACCTCGCTCCGGGGCGCGAAAACCCTGGGGCTCCTGCATCCTACAGCACCGAAAAACATGCGAAATCCTTGTCAGGAGAGGCGGATGACCCCGAGACCCGCGCACTGAACCTGTTCTTCCAGTCTATCCAGGCAGTGAAAAGCGTGCCTATCAAGCCGCTACACAAGTTCAGATCGCGGGTCCGGAGGACCACAATGCAGACGAAGCCCGATAAGTTCAGCGCAAGAAATGCCGGCGCGATCGTCGCCAGCGCGCTGTGCAATGGGCTGACACTGGCGCCAGGCGCGCGAATTCCGCGCCGCTTTGTCTATGACGGAATTAAGGCAATCATCGAGAACGGCGTATGCGAGAACATCACGGGCAGGCGCGTAGCCTTGGTTGAAGAGGCCGTCGATCCTAGCGATGAGCATATCGTCCTGGGACGTGAGGCGCCTGGCATCATTATCGGCCTGCTGGGAGCCCAGAAACTGGAGCGCCTCGGCGTACGCATTACAGTGTGCTGACCGAACCAAATGGCCGCCGCCCGCCCCGAGCGAACGCTAGCCAACAAGTGCCTGCACTGGTGTTCTGCAAAGGGTCTCGCAAGATGGCACCCTGGCCTTCCGGGCGTCACCCAACCTCGTCTTTGGCTGGGTGACGTCCAGCGGGAACGGTAACGTATCGCCGGCCGGCAGCACATCGTGCCCGCCGACGCATCGGCAGCCGGGTTATGATGGTGTGACGCGCGTTGCGCAGACGGCTCAACGTCAGAGCGTCCACGGCCCAGAGGCGCAGGACCGGAACGTATCGGCTATGTCGGCTAACGGCCCAGGAATACCTGCGGCCCCAGATCCGCGACCGACGAACAGCCCAGGTGCCCCAGCGTGGTCCAGAACTCGCGCCGCAGAATTTCCAGCACCCGGCGGGCGCCCGCCTCGCCATCGGCGGCCAGACCATAGCCCACCGCCCGGCCAAGCGCCACGACATCGGCCCCCAGCGCCAGAGCGGCGGCAATGTCGGATCCGCGGCGGATACCGCTGTCGAAGATCACCGGCACATCCGGCCCGGCGGCAGCCCGCACCTCGGCCAACGCCGACAGGGCCGGTGTCATGCGGTCGATGCTGCGCCCGCCATAGTTCGAGACATAAAGCCCCGCCGCCCCGGCCCCTAGCGACCGGTGCACGTCCTCGGGGGTCAGCACGCCCTTGACGATCACGGGCAGCGGGCTCTTGCCAATCACCTCGGCAGCCTCGGCCCAGCCCCAGCGCGGACGGCTGAACTCCAGCTGTTCGCGCAGCATGGCGGGGTCGGACTTGCCCGGCCCGAAATTAGCGTCCACATCGCCCGAGCGGAACGAGAACCGATCCTCGATGATCCGCTCGCGCCATTGCAGGATGGGCGAATAGGTGGCGACCACCTGTTCGCAGCCTGCGGCCTTGGCCCTGGCGATCATGTCCAGCACAGCGCCGGGATCGCCGACAAAGGTGATCTGGAACATCTGCGCCACGCCCGAGGCCGCCGCGATATCCTCCAAGCTGTGCGCGGCGGCGACCGGCACGATCTGGCGGATCCCGATATCGCGCGCGGCGCGTCCGGTAGCCAGATGACCGGCGCCGTCCAGCAGATGCTCGCCCCCGCCAAAGGGCGCGATCAGCGCCGGGAACGACAGGTCGTGACCCAGGAAGCGGGTCGAGGTATCGGGGTTGGAGATGCCGGCGAATAGCGGGGTGTCAAAGACCAGGTCGTCGAACACCCGGCCGTTGGCGCGCAATGTCACCTCGTCGCCGGTGCCGCATTCGAGATAATTCCACACCACCGGCGACACCCGGCGCTGTGCGGCGGCGCGGATGCCGGTATTGGTGACGAACTTGTCCGTCACGGCGTAACGATCATCAAGACGGCGGCTGGTCATGGGAAACTCCGGGGGTCAGGCAGAACGTCGGGCCAGCCGCGCACGGATCGCCGCGACATCGGCCGAGGGAGTGGCCGCGAACAGGCGGCGGGTATAGGCGTGCTGCGGATCGCCAAAGACCGCATCGCGCGGGCCGGATTCCACGACTTCGCCGGCGTTCATCACCATGACCGTATCAGCCAGATACCGCACCACTGACAGGTCATGGCTGATGAAGGCATAGCTGAGGCCCAGCTCGTCCTGCAGATCGCGCAGCAGGTTCAGCACCTGCGCCTGCACCGACAGATCCAGTGCCGAAACCGGCTCGTCCAGCACCAGGATTTCCGGCCGCACCATCAGCGCGCGGGCAATCGCCACCCGCTGGCGCTGGCCGCCGGACAGCATATGCGGAAAGCGCCGGGCATGGTCGGGGCTCAAGCCGACCCGTTCCAGCATGGCCGCCGCTTTGTCGCGGCGCTGCGCGGCGGAATCGTCGGTGTTCAGATACAGCTGTTCGGTCAGCGCATCACCGATCTTCTGCCGCGGATTTAGCGAGGCATAGGGGTTCTGGAACACGATCTGCACCTTGCGCCGCAAGCTGCGGCCGGGCCGGGCGCGGGCAATGTCCACATCTTCCCCGGCGATCGTCAGTCGGCCAGAGGTTTGCGGGTCGATCATGGTCAGAATGCGCGCGAGCGTGGACTTGCCGCAGCCGCTTTCCCCGACAATGGCCAGCGTGCGCCCGCGGTCCAGGCGGAAGCTGACGCCCTTGAGCGCGCGGGTCACCTTGCGGCCGGTCAGCAGACTGCCGCCGTGATAGTCGCGCACCAGATTTTCGGCCAGCAGGATCGGATCAGCGGCCATGGCCAGCCTCCTGTTTAGCCATCGCCCCGACGGTGGGCAGCCGGGTGCCGGTGGCGTTTTCCGGCAGGGCCGCCAGCAGCGCACGGGTATAGGGCTGGGCAGGGGTAGAAAACAGGCTCAGCACATCGGCCTCTTCGATCTTGCGGCCCATGTATTGCACCATCACCCGGTCGGCGGTTTCGGCCACCACGCCCATGTCGTGGGTGATCATGATCAGCCCCATGCCGGTGCGGATCTGCAGATCGCTCAGCAAATCGAGGATCTGCTTCTGGATTGTCACATCCAGCGCCGTGGTCGGCTCATCCGCGATCAGCAGGCGGGGGTTGCAAGCAATGGCACTGGCGATCATCACCCGCTGGCATTGCCCGCCCGACATCTGGTGTGGATAGGTCGTCAGCCGTCCGGCGGGATCGGGAATGCCGACCGCCGTCAGCAGCTCGACCGCGCGATCACGGGCGGCGCGGCGGGACAGGCCCAGATGGTGGCGCAGCACCTCGGTCAGCTGGAACCCCACGGTGAAGCTGGGGTTGAGCGAGCTGATCGGATCCTGAAAGATCATCGAGACATCCTTGCCGATGATCCGGCGCCGCGCCCGCGCAGGGATCACCCGCAGATCCTGCCCGTCAAAGCGCATCACGTCGGCCTCGACCCGCGCCTCGGGCGGCAACAGGCCCATGACAGCCAGCATCGAGACCGACTTGCCCGAGCCGCTTTCCCCGACGATGGCCAGTACCTCGCCCTGATCGACATGCAGGTCGATGCCGTCAACGGCAGTCATCAGGCCGCCGGCGGTCGGAAAGGCCACGCGCAGGTTGCGAATTTCCAGCAAGGCCATGCCCTAGCCCTTTCGCATCTTGGGATCGAGCGTGTCGCGCAGCCCGTCGCCGATCAGGTTAATCGCCAACACGGTGATCAGGATCGCCAGGCCCGGAAAGGTCACCACCCACCAGGCGCGCAGGATGAATTCGCGCGAATCCGCCAGCATGGTGCCCCATTCCGGCGCCGGCGGCTGGGCGCCCATGCCCAGGAACCCCAGCGCGGCGGCATCCAGAATGGCGGTGGAAAACGACAGTGTAGCCTGCACCACTAGCGGCGGCATGCAGTTCGGCAGGATGGTCACGAACATCAGCCGCAGCGGTGAGGCACCGGCAACCCGCAGGGCGGTGACGTAATCCTTGCCCTTTTCTGTCAGCACGGCAGCGCGGGTCAGCCGGGCGAAGTGCGGTTGCAGAACCAGCGCAATCGCGATCATCGCATTGGTCAGCCCCGGCCCCAGGATCGCCACCAGTACCAGCGCCAGCAACAGCGAGGGGAAGGCCAGGATCACGTCCATCACCCGCATGATCGCCGTATCGACCCAGCCGCCGACATAGCCCGCGACCATGCCCACGGCGACGCCGCAGGCCAGCGCGATGGTCACCACCAGCAAGCCGACATAAAGCGAATAGCGCGCACCATGGATCAGTCGCGACAGGATATCACGCCCCACCGCATCGGTGCCCAGCAGAAAGACGGATTTTCCACCCTCCATCCATGCCGGCGGGGTAAGGAAGCTGTCGCGATACTGGTGGATCGGATCATGCGGTGCGACCAGTGGCGCGAACACCGCCAGCAGCACCAGGCACAGGATCACCGCGCCGCCGATCAGCGCGCCGCGATTGGCGGCAAAGCCATGCCAGAATTCGCGCAGGCGACCGGGAGGGATGGGGGAATGGGCGTTTGTCTGGGTCATTTGTGCCGGATCCGGGGGTTGATCAGCGCATAAAGCACATCGACCAGCAGATTGACCGCCATGACGATGCCGGCGATCAGCAGCAGCCCGCCCTGCACCACCGGATAATCCCGGCGGGCGATGGAATCGACCATCCACTTGCCGATACCGGGCCAGGAAAAGATCGTCTCGGTCAGGATGGCGCCAGTCAGGATTCCGCCAATCTGCAGGCCAAGGGTGGTAACGATGGGGATCAGCGCATTGCGGAACGCGTGCAGGCAGATCACGCGCCAGGGCGACAACCCGCGCGAGCGTGCGGTGCGCACATAGTCCTCGCCCAGCACCTCCAGCATGGCGGATCGCGACTGCCGCGCCAGCACGGCCATGGGAATGGTCGCTAGGACGATCGACGGCAGGATCAGGTGCCGCAGAGCCGAGACGAAGGCACCCTTCTGCCCGGAAACCGCCGCATCATACAGCATGAAGCCGGTCGCATCGGGGAAGTAGTATTGCAGGGCGATACGCCCCGAAACCGGCGTCCAGCCCAGAGTTCCCGAGAACAGGATCACCAGCAAAAGGCCCCACCAGAAGATCGGCATGGAATAGCCGGTCAGCGCGATTCCCATGGACAGCTGGTCGAACCACGATCCGCGCTTCACCGCCGCCAGCACGCCCAGCGGCACTCCGATCAACGTGGCCAACAGCACGGCGCACAGGCCCAGTTCCACCGTGGCCGGGAATAGGGTCAGGAATTCCGCCAACACCGGCTTTTTCGAGACCAGCGATTGCCCCAGATCCCCGCCAAGCGCGCTGGCGACGAAATCCAAGTATTGCACCGGTAGCGGCCGGTCGAAACCGAACTGCGCCATCATCTCGGCATGGCGTTCCGGGGTCAGCCCCCGCTCGCCAGCCATCAGCATGACCGGATCGCCCGGCAGGATGCGCACGAAACCGAAGGAAACGATCGTGATCCCGATCAGGACCGGCACGATCACCGCCAGCTTGCGCAACAGGAAACGTATCATCGGGCTGTCACCAAGGGGGCGCCGGGTCGCCCCGGCGCCAGAAGATCAGGCATCGACCGCCGCCACGGTCGCAATCTCGATCAGGCGGCGCGGGTCGCCCAGATCGGCCACCCCGATCGTGGCCCGTGCGGGCAGGTCGGCCCCGTCCAGCCAGGACAGCCAGACCTTGTTCATCTCGTCCTTCAGCTTCATGTCGGTGATGTAGATGCGGGCCTGCAGCAGCCGCGACTTGTCGCTGCCGCAATCGGCCAGTAGCGCATCCAGCTTGTCGCAGATTTCGCGCGTCTGGCCGGCCATGTCCTGGCTCAGGTCATGCGCCGCATGGCCGCTGATATACAGAACACCATTGTGTTCCACCGCGCCGTGCAGATGGGCCGATTTGCGGTGACGTTGGATCTTGGTCATGACGAACCTTCCAGTTTGGGCTCAGACGCCCGGCGCATAGGCCGCGGCGGGCAGTTCGGTGGGCTGGCCAAGCAACACGTCGGCCAGCAGTTTGCCCGCAAAGGGGCCGATGGAAATACCGCCTGCGCCAAGGCCATTGGCCACGGAAAGCCCGGCAATGCCCGGCACGCGGCCAAAGATCGGTTTGACCGTCGGCCCGGCCGGGCGGAACCCGATGCGGGTCTCGATGATCTCGGCGCCTCGCAGGCCGGGGGCGATGGCCATGCCTGCGGCCAGAACCTCGGCCTGACCGGCGGCGGTGACGCGGTAGTCAAAGCCGGAATTGTCCTCGCGCGTGGCACCGACGACGACGCGGCTGTCGTCGAAGGCCAGCATGTAATGGCTGGTCATCGGCAGCAGGACCGGCCAGTGCGCCGTCGCAACGCCATTGAGTCGCAGATGCACGATCTGGCCCTTTTGCGGCTTGACCGGATGCTGCACGCCCAGCGGACCCAGGATCTGCTGCGCCCAGGCACCACTGGCCACGATCACCTCGTCGGCGGCCAGAACCTCGCCCCGGCCATCGCGGCAGATGACGCCATCGCCGCGCCGCTCCAGTGTCAGATAATCGGAACGATATTCGGCCCCCAGCGCCACCGCCGCGCGCACCATCGCCGCCGACAACAGCCGCGCATCCACCCGCGCGCCGCCCGGAATGAACCAGGCGCCGACATCGGGGCGTAGCACTGGGAATTTCGCCTGCGCCTCGGCCGGGGTCAGCAGCCGCACCTCGCCTGCCTCTGGGGCGTCGGCGACCCGTGCCGCAATGCGCCGGCCCGCCGCCTCGAATTCCGCCGGATCGGTCGATGTGACCAGCGCGCCCACCTTGCGATAGCCAAGGTCGGTCTCGCCCGCCGCCACCAGGCTCGCGATCAGATCGTCATAGAAGCGCGCTCCGGCGGCATACATCCGATACCATTCGGCCTCTTCGATCTTGGTTGCCCAGGGGCAGACGATGCCGGCCCCGGCCATGGTGGCCTTGCCCGGATGGGCATGATCAAAGATCTGCACCTGAACGCCGCGACGGGCCAGAGAAAGGGCCGTGCTGGCCCCAAACATGCCCGCGCCGATGACGATTGCGCGCATCTGTCTTTCCTTCCATGCGCCTGCGAAAAGGCAGGCCATTCCGGTTCCGGGCGGCGGGAGCGTGCCGCCCGGAACCCCTGCTCAGTCGACCGACACGCCCGACATGCGCGAGCTGCCGAACACAGCCGGGACAAAGCCCTTGACCGACTTGCCCACCGCCATCAGCTGGTCGGCGCCGCCGAACATCACCGCCGGCACATCGTCATAAAGGATGTGCTGCGCCTCGACATAGAGTTTCGCGCGTTCGTCCTGATCGGTGATCGAACCCGCATTGGCCATCACGGCGTTGAACGCGTCATTGCACCAGGCGCCGATGTTGGAGGGGCTGGGTTTGCCCTCGGCGTTGCAGGTGAAATAGTTGTTCGGGATCTGGCTGGGATCGGGGAAGTCATAGATGCCGCCGAACATGCCCACCTCGGCCTCGAACGCGCGCGAGCGCTGGATGTATTCGGCCCATTCATAGGTCACGATCTCGGCCTTGACGCCGATGGCGGCCCAGTCGGCCTGGATCATCTCGGCGGCGCGGCGCCCGTTGGGCATATAGGGGCGCGACACCGGCACGGCCCAAAGCTGGGTTTCGAACCCGTCGGCCACACCCGCCTCGGCCAGCAGGGCCTTGGCCTTTGCGGGATCATAGGCATAGGGCTTCAGATCATCGGCATGGCCCCAGAACGCCGGCGGCACGACGGCGCCGGTGGCATGGCCCATGCCGTTGAACACCACCTCGACCAGCGGCTCCATGTTGATCGCATGGGCCAGCGCCTGGCGGACGCGGATGTCCTTGAACTTGTCCAGCTTGAAGTTGAAGTTGATGAAGCCGGACGAGGCAACCTTGGCCACCACCAGATCGACCTTGTTGCTGGCCTTGATCGCCTCGGCATCAGCCAGGTTGGGGTAGTAGGAAATCGCGCATTCGCCCGCCAGCGCACGCTGCACCCGGACCGAGGCATCGGGGCTGATCGCCATGATGATCGCATCCACCATCGGGGTGTTCTCGGCGATCCCGGCCGCCGCGCCCCAAGTATCGGCAAAGGGCAGCAGGCGCACCATCGCATCGGTCTGATAGGCCTGAAGCTGGAATGGCCCGGTGCCGATCGGCGCGCGGTCGAATTGTTCCGGCGTGCCCGCCTTGGCCATTGCATCGGCATATTCGGCCGAGGTCATTGCGATGGAGCCATGGGCCATGATCCCGGTAAAGGGCGCCAGCGGTGCCTTGAGCGTAAAGGCCACCGTGTAATCGTCGATCTTCTCGACCGAGGCCAGCGCATCGGCCAGCTTGGTCTTGAAGGTGATGTAATTGCCGCCGTTCACCTTGTTATAGGGGTGGTCGGGGTTCATCATCCGCTGGAAGGTGAAGATCACGTCATCGGCGTTGAAATCGCGCGTCGGGGTGAAGGCGGCGTTCGACTGCCATTTGACGCCCTTGCGCAGCTTGAAGGTATAGGTCTTGCCGTCCTCGCTGACGGTCCAGCTTTCGGCCAGCGCCGGCACGATGTTCGACCCGCCGCGTTCCACCGCGATCAGATTGTCGTAGATCTGGCCCAGAACGGTTGATGTGGTGCCGCTGCTGGTCAGCTGGGGGTTGAAGATTTCGGGCGAGCCTTCAAGACACACGGTCAGCGTTCCGGCCAGCGCCGGAGAGGCCAGCGCCGTCATCAGCGAGGCAATCGCAAGGCTTCTTTTCATCGTCGATCTCCACTGTGCATCACGGTCTTCTCGTCGGCTGTCCGATTGGGCAGCCTGCCGTTGGGCCCTAGATGAACCTTTGCTCAACATGATTGTCAAATGCATTGGAGGCCGAGTAACATAACCAGATCTCATGAAGGTGAATCCATGAACATCCGTCAGATCGAGGCATTTCACGCGACCATGGAAACCGGGTCGGTCACGCGGGCGGCAGACCGGCTGGGGGTGTCGCAGCCTGCGGTGTCAAAGCTGCTCAAGGCCTTTTCGGACGATTGCGGCTTCCAGCTGTTTCAGCGCCGAGGCGGCCAGCTGGTCCCGACGCGCGAGGCTCAGCTGCTGTCGGCCGAGATTGCGACCCTGTTCAACGGCGCCCGGCGCATCCGCGAAACCGCCCGTGCCATCCGCCTGAACGAAATGGGCGAAGTTACGCTGGCCGCCCCCCCCGCGCTGGCGATCCGCTTCTTGCCGCTTGCGATGGCCAGGGGCATTCAGGATCTGCCTGATCTGCAACTGCAGATCCAGTCACGCCCCTCGGCGCAGATCATCGAAAAGGTCGGGGCGGGGCATCTGGACATGGGGATCACCACGATGGCCGTGGATCATCCCGACATTCTGGCGGAACATCTGGTCACCGTGCCGCTTGTCTGCCTGCTGCCCGCCAATCACCCGCTGGTCGGCCGCCCCGTGCTGGAGGTCGAAGATCTGCGTAAGCAGCCCTTCATCACCCTGCCGGCCAGCGACTGTACCTTCAGCCGCACCGACCGTTCGTTCCAGGTGCGCGGAGTACATACGGGGCGTCGCATCGAGGTGCCCTATTCGGAAACCGCCGCCCATATGGTCGCCGCCGGCGTCGGCCTAGCCATCGTTCCACCCTTCGTCGGGCTGGAGTATGACGAGGGGCAGATCGTGCGCCGCGCCATTCAACCGACCGACCACATAGATTTCTGGATGCTGCGCCCCCGCCATCGCGCTGCCTCACTCGCCTCGGACCGGCTGCGCTCGGTTATCGCTGATGCGCTCGGGGCCAGCGGATCGGCGGCGGCCCTTGCGTGATCCTGCCGTCCCATGACGGAGCATCGGGCGGCGAGTGAAATTCCGGGAGCCAAGTAGTTCTCCGCAATGCCAAGCTTTACCCGGCGGGCGCGAAGCCTACTGCGGATCGCCTTGTCGGCCACGATTTGGCTCCGCATCCAGCGCATCCTCGCAACCCGTGATGCCATAACGGCCGAGCGTCAGCGCAGAAGATCGCGGCGGTGTGATGCCGTAAAATCGGTCAACCTGCCGATGTTGCTGCGATGCCGGGCCAATCGGCCTTGGATACCGTCCCCGAGATGCCCGGTCTACTAGATCTCCATATCGACTGGGTCTGCTGGCGAAACCCAGCCCGGCTTCGGGACGTGCAGGATGCCTAGTGGTCTTTCAGATAAGACTATTTGGCCATCAGTGCGCATAATGTCCACACAATGCACACTACCATGTTATCGCGTCTTACTTCCGATAATTGCATTATCGGATGTGCTGGAGCAGCCCTGCATCAGTGGGCGTCGCCACGCTCAGACCCCGTCGATCAGGATGTCCAGTGCTCGTTTCAGCGCATCGCGCTCGGCGGCGAGGCTGACGACCAGATCGCGCAGCTCCGCGCCGGGAATGGCAGCAAGTTCCTGCACCCGGACGATCCACGTCTCACCTTCAATCTCGACCTTGGGGGTCAGGCCAGGAAACGCTACATAACGCCCTTCCTCACGCAGGGGCGCAACGATCCGCGAGGCCTCGATTCCGATCAGATCGGTTTGCGGGTCAACGACCAGCATGCCGCCTTTCAGGCGAAACACGTCAAACTGCGCCATATCGCCCGCCCTTCAGAAGGTGCGAAACGCGACAAGGGGCAATCCCTCGCGGGCCAATTCCTCGGCATAGGCCTGGTTCGCTGCCCGATTTTCTTCTCGCCACAGCCGATTGCGCTCTGCCTTGGCCGCTTCGGCAATCGCCATTTCGGCAAGGCGCGACATGTTGAGACCAAGCGCGCGGGCCGTCTCGGCCACTTCGGCGTCCAGCGTGAGATTTACCTTGATGCGGCCCATCGGATACCACCAATTCATCCGTACAGGTTAGGAGTATAGTTTAGGCGAAAGGAAGGCGCAATACAGCGGGCCGCCGATCAGTACGCTTGTCCTTTCGCGGGCTCCCGTGCGCATGACCGGTACACGCGGCCGCTCCTGGGGTTCTCGCTGCGGCCGCTTCATCGGACGCCGTATGCTTGCGTTCAAAGTTGGGTGGACGAAAGTCGTGTGCCGACACTAGCTGCAGTCTTGGGAACGATCTGGCCCTCACGGCACGTCCCGCCGAACGCGCTGGAACACGGATCTATCGCCACACTCTGCGGCGATCATCAACAGATCCTGGACAGAAAACCAGGTCCCGCTTCTAGAGACCTCATCCATTCGATCAATCAGACGGTAACCGAGCAGGAGTGGCTGAGCCGCTTATCAGAACCGAGAATCGCTCACCGCCAATTTGGCCCTATCGGACGCCGATCCAGCCACTCTTCGCTATGCGGCGTTCCAGCTGCCACAACCCCAGACCAGGAACACTTCTGCGCGCCCTGCCCCACAATCAGATTCTTTTGACAAGGCTGCGGCTATATTTAGCATCGTCATATCAGCAAGTTGTCAGCTAACCCTGAACCTGCGCGTGAACTGCCGGAACGGTCGAATACCCTGATAGATGGAAATTTCCGTTCCGATGGCAGCAAACTTTTCTTGCGCTCTGACCGAGCTATCGGCATAGACTGGACGCAATAAGCGAAAAATTCGGGCGGTTACCGTTCCTGACCCCACCGAAAAGCGAGAGCGGACAGATGACACAGGCGCTACACGAGCACCTTTTGGGCTTCGCGAAGGACCTTACCACGGCGCTCAAGGCGCTGTCAGAAAGCTCCTTTGCGCCCCACGAGATCAAGACGCTCCGGAAATTTTCGGCCGGTGAGGCAAGCTACTACCTCGGCGTCGCGGACGGTTACCTGAGAAAGGCCCATCACGAGGGCCGAATTCCCGAAGTCGAGATAGGTCCGGGCGGGCGCCGAAAATATTCGGCAGAGGAGATCCATGAGATCCGTCGGGTGCTGGCTTCGACTGCGAAGAACCCGGACCAGTTCCGCCCCGGGCGGCGTAGCGCGGAAGACCCCACCCAGGTCATCGCTTTCGTGAACTTCAAGGGCGGCTCAGGGAAGACCTCAACCGCCATTCACGCCGCCCAGGACCTCGCAATGCGGGGGTACCGCGTGCTGGCTGTAGACTGTGACCCGCAGGCATCGCTGACCACCTTCTTCGGCTACCAGCCTGAGCTCGACTTTTTTGACGGCGGCTCGCTCTATGACGTCATCCGCTACCGGGACCGGGAGACGGGTGAGGGTCCGAAGCCCATCACCGATGTGATCAAACGCAGTTATTTTCCGAACCTCGATCTGGTGCCCGGCGGCATCCAGGTCGCCGAATTCGAGCACGAAACGCCGGCCGCGCTCAGCAAGGGTGAGCTGCCCGTCTTCTTCGACAAGATCCGCTCTGCGCTTCAGGTGGTGAAAGGTGATTATGACGTGGTCATCCTCGACTGCCCGCCGCAGCTCGGCTACGTGACACTGTCTGCCATATGCGCCGCTCAGAACATCGTCATGACGATCATCCCGGAGCGCGTCGACCTCGCGTCGGCGGCCCAGTTCCTCAACATGGCGTCCTCGTTGACCGAGGTCTTGCACGAGAGCGCCGGGGTCGGCCTGTTCGACAATTTTCGCTTCTTGCTGAGTCGCTTCGACACGAACGTGGCAACCCAGGTCGACTTCGCCTCCTTCATTCGAGACCTGTTCGGCGAGGCTGTTATGAAATCCGCCTTCCTGAAATCCGCCGCGATCAGCGAGGCGGGAGTCTCACAGCAGACCGTGCTCGAGGTCGAGCTTGGGGAGATGCGCAACCGCAAGACCTATGAGCGGGCGATCCAGTCCGTACACGAGGTGACCGAAGAGCTTCACGCAATGCTCCAGCGGAACTGGGGGAGAGTCTGATGCGAAAGAACCTGCTCGCCAGCAGCCTGAAGGCGGTCCGGGATGGCAAGGCCACAGCGACCGAGGAGGAGCAGAAGCGGCGGAAGCTTTCCGGGGTACTCGACGTTCAACGCGGTCTGGACCAGCTTAGTGCCGGCGCAGCCCGTCAAATCGACCCGGCCCAGATTTCGGAAAGCGCCGTCAGGGACAGGTTTGACGTTCAAGACGGCCTGGAGGACCTCGTCAACTCGATCAGGACGTCCGGACAGAAGCTACCGGCCTTGCTCCGCCGCGCCTCTCAGGGACCCCTGCCCTACGAGGTGGTCTATGGCCGGCGGCGGATCGAGGCGTGTCGACAGCTCGGCATTCAGGTTCTTGCACATATTGCGGAACTCAGCGACCGAGAGGCACTAATCTCCCAAGGACTTGAGAACGCGGCCCGTCTCCAGCGTAGCTTTATTGAACAGTCGGTCTACGCGGAGCAGCTTCTGCGTCACGAGTTCTCTCGCGAAGACATCATGGAGGTGCTCGCGGTCGACAAGACGACGCTCAGCCGGATGCTGAGCGTGGTGGCTGACGTACCGCGCGCCGTCATCGACCGGATCGGCCCGGCTCACGACTCTGGCCGCCGCCCCTGGCAACAGTTGAGGGACCTTCTGAAGGAGCGGGCAGACCTCGATCAACCCGCGCTTCTTGCACTGATCCCGACAGACGCCCGCAGCAGCAGCGACCGGCTGAATGGCCTGATCCGGGCGCTTACCCAAAAGCCCGAGCCGACGCAGTCGGTCAGCGTCACGCGGGCGATCGCGGAAGGCAGAGTGAAGGTCGAGGTTGCGCCCGGGAAGATTGTCGTTCGGTCCTCCGGTGAGGATCTAAAGGCTTTCTCAGCCTTCCTTGACGATCGGCTCGAACAGCTTTTCGCGGACTTCCTGGGTGACGGGGCATGACCAAGTTGACCGGTGGTCAAAAAAGGTCCGAATCTTGACCTAAATTGACCACCGGTCAACACATTGCCGCCCAAGATTAACGGGCAACAACGAGAAACAAATAGAAAGGGAGCAGACTTCAGGCAAAAAGAAACCCCCCGAAAGCGGTGATGCTTCCAGAGGGCTCCGATAGCTTTGACACCTATCTCGTAGCCCGAAAAACGAATCAACGCAACACCGATTTCGGTGAACGGATGTCGTTTGCCGTCTGAAATCACCATGAATCACATCACATCCACGGCCCTTGTGGCCGGGGCACAAGGGACTTGTGCCGTCTTCGGAGCTTCCACGCTGCCGGGAATGGGATCGATTACCCAACAGCCAGTGTTTCGCCCCATCCTGCGCCGCGAGATCATGGCTGCGGTCAACACCTGCAGCCGCGACCTTGGGCTGCGGCAAGGATCGGTCGTTGTCCTCGACGCCCTGCTCAGCTGCCTGCCCTGTCAAGGCCAGGACGGCCGCGAGGCGCCGGTGACGCCCGCCACCTTGCTTACGGTCTATGCCAGCAACGACACGCTCTGCTTTCGGGCCAAGGGCCTGACCGACCGCCAGCTGCGCCGCCAACTCGAGACGCTTGAGAAGGCCGGACTGCTCATCCGCCGCGACAGCGCCAATGGCAAACGCTTTCCGGTGATGAAGGGCGGCAAGCCCGTCGGCGCCTTCGGGCTGGACCTCTCGCCGCTGTTTGCGCGGGCCGATGAGCTGCTGGCCCTGGCGC
>DISF01000016.1:0-7571 GCA_002421985.1 Roseovarius sp. UBA6217
CGCCCTGATCGCAGATCGGGCAATCGAGCGGGTGGTTGATGAGCAGAAACTCCATCACCCCCTCGCGGGCCTTTTTCACCATCGGCGATTTGGTCATCACCCGAGGCGGGCTGCCATCGGGAAAGGGGCGCATGTCGCGCACCTGCATGGCACAGCTTGCCGCCGGTTTCGGCGGCCCCGGCTGCACCTCGACCAGACACATCCGGCAATTGCCCGCGATGCTCAGCCGCTCGTGATAGCAAAAGCGCGGGATTTCCACCCCCACCTGCTCGCAGGCCTGGATGAGGGTCATCGCCCCCTCGACCTCGACCTCTTGCCCGTCGATGATGATCTTGCGTAGGTCAGCCATCTTCCCTCACCTTGCCTTCAGAAGCGCGCCGATCCGGCTCTGCTTCGCGATTTCGGTCTGCCCCAGGATGCACAGGCTCGGGCCGTGATCGGGCTCGGCGCCTTGCGCGCGGATATACTCGTTGCGCCGCTCGCGCATCCTGCGCTTCTCGGTCTTGTCTTCGACATAGGCGTCGATCTCGGCCTCGGAATAGCCGCGCCGGCGCGCTTCGTCCCTGAGCGCGCGCATCCGCTCCAACGCCACAAAGATACGCGCGCCGATGCTGTCGCATTCCTTGCGTATCTCGTTGGCCACCGCGATCTCCAACAGCGCGTCGTTGATATCGTGCTCCTGCGAGAGCTGCGCCGCGCTCGCGGCAGGCATCAGCGCGGCAAGGCCAAGCGCGGCCAGCCCCGTCGCGGCCATGCCCGCGCGCCGCCCCCCCGCCCGCGATATCAAACGCATCATTACCATATGACGCACCGCCCCGTTACCGATACCCGGTCACCCGATCGGGCAAAGACCGGCCCTTGCTGCCCTTCGGCCACGCCAGACCATGCGATCTCGGATGTGCCGAAATTCTCGATGCAATAGCGCGTCCCCTCGTATACGGCGGCCTTTTGCGCGCCCTCGATACCGCGTCCGGCCCGCCCGACCGATGCGGTAAATGCGCGCCTGTCGGCCTTTTCGCCGCGCGCCTTGCCGGGATAGTAATTGCCGTCAAAAAGCACGCGATCCTCGCGGTTGGTGCACCCCGCGACAAGCGCAACCCCAAGCAGCGCAGCCCCCATGAGGCGATATGCCCGCCCTGCGATCATTCCGCAGCCACCGCAGATGTGCGGCCCCGGTCGCGGGCGCGGATGCGGTCCTCGATCTCGTCGCGGAAATTGCGGATCAGGCCCTGGATGGGCCATGCGGCGGCATCGCCAAGCGCACAGATCGTGTGGCCCTCGACCTGCTTTGACACATCGAACAGCATGTCGATTTCCTCGATCCCCGCCTCGCCGCGCACCAGCCGCTCCATCACCCGCATCATCCAGCCGGTGCCCTCGCGGCAGGGCGTGCATTGCCCGCAGCTCTCGTGCTTGTAGAATTTCGCCAGCCGCCAGATCGCCTTGATGATGTCGGTCGATTGATCCATCACGATCACCGCCGC
This sequence comes from Roseovarius sp. UBA6217, assembly GCA_002421985.1. Lineage (GTDB taxonomy): Bacteria > Pseudomonadota > Alphaproteobacteria > Rhodobacterales > Rhodobacteraceae > Roseovarius. The sequence goes on from DISF01000016.1 coordinate 1,485, forward strand.
CGTGCCAAGGCCGGACTTCAGTTCCTTTTGCAGATAATCGAAATCCATGATCGCCCCGCGCATGTTCTCGGCCCGCACACAGGGCACGGAACTGCCGCCGGGGATCACCGCCTTGAGATTGTCCCAGCCGCCGCGAATGCCGCCGCAATGGCGCTCGATCAGCTCCTCGAAGGGGATCGACATCTCTTCCTCGACGACGCAAGGATTGTTCACATGCCCCGAGATCGCGAAAATCTTGGTGCCCACGTTGTTGGGCCGGCCAAAGCCCGCAAACCAGTCCGGCCCGCGCCGCAGGATGGTGGGGGCAACCGCGATGCTCTCGACATTGTTGACTGTGGTGGGGCAGCCATAGAGGCCCGCCATCGCCGGAAACGGCGGCTTCATCCGGGGCATCCCCTTCTTGCCCTCAAGGCTCTCGAGCAGCGCGGTTTCCTCGCCGCAGATATAGGCGCCCGCGCCGTGATGCAGGTAGAGGTCGAAATCCCAGCCGGATTTGCACGCGTTGCGACCGATCAGCCCGGCCTCATAGGCCTCGTCTATCGCCGCCTGAAGCGCCTCGCGCTCGCGGATATATTCACCCCGGATATAGATGAAACAGGCATGTGCATTCATCGCGAACGATGCGATCAGACACCCCTCGATCAGCGTGTGCGGATCGTGGCGCATGATCTCGCGGTCCTTGCAGGTGCCCGGCTCGGACTCGTCGGCATTGACCACCAGATAGGCGGGCCGCCCGTCGCTTTCCCTGGGCATGAAAGACCATTTGAGCCCGGTGGGAAAGCCCGCGCCGCCGCGCCCGCGAAGCCCCGACGCCTTCATCTGCTCGACGATCCAGTCGCGCCCGTTCTGGAGGATTTTCGCCGTGCCGTCCCAATGGCCACGGGCCATCGCGCCCTTGAGGCTGCGATCATGCATCCCGTAGAGATTGGTAAAGATACGGTCTTCGTCTTTCAGCATCCCGTTACCTCCGGCTGCCCTGATGTCCCCGGCGCAAGCGCCAGAGTTGATAGATAAGCACGAGCGCAAACACGAAACCGCCAAGCGCCATCATGTCAAACAGCGCGCGCAGGCGCTGATCGAGCGCGAGCGCCCCGCCAAGGATCGTGGCGAGGATCCACAAGCCCCCCGTGCCCGCGATCACCAGCGCGGCCATGCGCCCCTTGCGCGCGATCTGTGCATCCTGCTCTGGCATCGTATCCCATGCTCACTAAACGTCGCCCTTGTCCACGCGGGCCGAAAACTCGGTCTCGCCCCCTGCGGCCAGGGTCTTTGCCTGCGCCACCCAGTTGTCGCGGCTCACGCGGCCCTTGAACCCCGTGAGGTTGTCATCCACCCAGGCAACCTCGGCCTCGGTCCAGTTTGCGATCTGGTCGAAATGATAGAATCCAAGCGTGTTGCACAGCGCCTCGAGCTTGGGGCCGATCCCCTTGATCCGCTTGAGATCGTCGGCCTTGCCCGCGCGCGGACCGCTCAGCGCCTCGGGGCGGGTGCCCGCCTCGATTGCTGCCTCGGCCTTTGGCGTCTCCGGCGCGGGCCTGGCAGGCGCGGGTTCGGGGGCCTCTGCCTTGGGCGCTTCCTCGGGCGTCTCTGCCTTGGGTGCCCCCTTGGCCGAGATCGCCACCGGCTCCTCGTTCATCACCACCGATGACGGCGCGGGCGCGTGGTTGGCCCCCTTGTCGCGCCACGGCGCGGTGAGCGGCACCTCGCTGCCGTCGATACGCTTGAGCGTGTCGCCGAGATCGACGGCGCGCTGCACGCTGGCATTATACCGCGCGCGCCCGCTCTCGAACGCGGTCAGGCTGGTCAGGCCCGATTTCGGCTCGCTGGCATAGCGCCCGTTCTGCGGCCCCGGCACCGGCACCTTGCCCGCCGCCATCTCGTCGATCATCCCGGCGAACCGTTCCGGTGTCAGATCCTCGTAGTAATCCTTGCCCACCTGCGCCATCGGCGCGTTGGAGCACGCGCCGAGGCATTCCACCTCTTCCCACGAGAACTTGCCATCTTCCGAGAGCTGAAACGGCTCGGGCGCGATCTTGTCACGGCACACGGCGATCAGATCTTCCGAGCCGCACAACATGCAGGGCGTGGTGCCGCAAATCTGGAAATGTGCAACACTGCCAACAGGATGCAGTTGGAACATGAAGTAGAATGTCGCCACCTCCAGCGCGCGGATGTAATCCATGCCCAGCATATCGGCGACATGCTCGATCGCAGGACGGCTCAGCCAGCCCTCCTGCTCCTGCGCGCGCCACAAAAGCGGGATGATCGCGCTGGCCTGACGGCCCTCGGGATATTTGCTGATCTGCGCCTCTGCCCAGGCCGCATTGGCGGGGGTAAAGGCAAAGCTCTCGGGCTGCTCGTGGTAAAGACGGCGTAGCATCTCAGGCACAGGCTCCTGTGGTCAGTTTGACGCCCCCGTCGGGCTGCCTTACGGCCCCCCCGGTGGACAAATGAAAGGCGGCGAAATCCAGAAGCTGCTGGCGCGCCAGCCCGGTCTGAATCTCCATCGCCAGATAATCGCCCTCGCTGCGCAAGGTGCAGCCGAGGCTCTTGGCGGCGGCCTCGAAACGCGCGGCATCCTCGGCAGAGGTGCCCGGCGGCGTTGCGGCACAGGCCGCGAGCGCCCAGAGCGCGGATATCGTGATCGCCGGGTGCCGCATTCTCAGGCCCCCCCGGCCCCGGCAAGCCCGATACTGACGCCCCCCGCCCCGATCACCTGTCGATCTCCCCGAAGACCACGTCCATCGTGCCGATGATCGCCGCCACATCGGCGAGTTGATGCCCCTTGGCGACATGGTCCATCGCCTGCAAATGCAGAAAGCCCGGCGCGCGCAGCTTGGCGCGGTAGGGACGGTTGGTGCCATCGGCCACGAGATAGACGCCAAACTCGCCCTTGGGGGCCTCGACGGCGGCATAGACCTCTCCGGCGGGGACGTGAAAGCCCTCGGTATAGAGCTTGAAGTGATGGATCAGCGCCTCCATCGAGGTTTTCATCTCGCCACGCCTGGGCGGGGTGAGCTTGCCGCGCGTCAGGATATCGCCCTGGCCCTCGGGCGCGCGCAGCTTGGCAATCGCCTGATGGATGATCCGCAGGCTCTGGCGCATCTCTTCCATGCGCACGAGGTAGCGATCGAAACAATCGCCATTCTTGCCAACCGGCACGAGGAAATCAAACTCGTCATAGCATTCATAGGGTTGCGCGCGGCGCAGATCCCACGCCATGCCAGAGCCCCGCACCATCACGCCGCTGAACCCCCAGTCGAGCGCCTCTTGCTGGCTGACCACGCCGATATCGACGTTGCGCTGCTTGAACACGCGGTTCTCGGTCAGAAGCCCGTCGATATCGTCGAGCACGCGGGGGAACTCGTTGGCCCATGTCTCGATATCGTCGATGAGCGCGGGCGGCAGATCCTGATGCACGCCGCCGGGCCGGAAATAGGCCGCATGGAGCCGCGCGCCGCAGGCCCGCTCATAGAACACCATCAGCTTTTCGCGTTCCTCAAACCCCCAGAGCGGCGGGGTGAGCGCGCCCACATCCATCGCCTGCGTTGTGACATTCAGGAGGTGGTTGAGGATGCGCCCGATCTCGCAATAGAGCACGCGGATGAGGCTCGCGCGGCGCGGCACCTCGGTGCCCGTCAGCCGCTCGATGGCCAGGCACCAGGCGTGCTCCTGATTCATCGGGGCGACGTAATCGAGCCGGTCCAGATAAGGCAGGTTTTGCAGGTAGGTGCGGCTCTCCATCAGCTTCTCGGTGCCGCGATGCAGCAGGCCGATATGCGGATCGCAGCGCTCGACCAATTCACCGTCAAGCTCCAGCACCAGCCGCAAAACGCCATGCGCCGCAGGGTGTTGCGGGCCGAAGTTGATGTTGAAATTGCGGATCTTCTGCTCGCCGGTCAGGGCGTCTTCGAATTTGGAGCCTCCCATCATTTCGCCTCCTCCTTCTCGTCACCGGGAAGGATGTAGTCGGCCCCCTCCCAGGGGCTCATGAAATCAAACTGCCGGTATTCCTGCACCAGCTTCACCGGCTCATAGACCACGCGCTTTTGCACCTCGTCATAGCGCACTTCCGTGTAGCCCGTGGTCGGGAAATCCTTGCGCAGCGGATGCCCGCTAAAGCCGTAATCGGTGAGAATGCGGCGCAGGTCCGGGTGGCCCGAAAAGAGGATGCCGAACATGTCGAACACCTCGCGCTCGAACCAGTTCGCCGCCGGGTAGACACCGGTCAGCGAGCGGATCATGTCCTCCTCGCGCGCGGCGACGCGCAGGCGGATGCGGTGGTTCTGATACATCGACAGCAGGTGATAGACCACGTCGAACCGCTTGGGCCGCTCGGGGTAATCGACCGCCGTGATATCGACCAGCGTGGAAAAGGCGCAGTTCTGATCGGTTTTCAGAAACTCCGCCAGCCCGGCGATGTTCGACGGGGCCACATCGACCGTCAATTCGCCAAGCGCGATCTGCCAGCCCAGCACGCAATCGGTGCGCTTGGCCTCGATATACTCGCCCAGTTCGTTGAGTGCATTGCTCATCTGACAATCGTCCCCGTCCGGCGGATCTTGCGCTGCAATTGCAGGATACCGTAAACCAGCGCCTCGGCCGTGGGCGGGCAGCCCGGCACGTAGATATCCACCGGAATGATCCGGTCGCAGCCGCGCACGACGCTGTAGCTGTAGTGATAATAGCCGCCGCCATTGGCACAGCTTCCCATCGAGATCACATAGCGCGGCTCGGGCATCTGGTCATAGACCTTGCGCAGCGCCGGGGCCATCTTGTTGGTCAGCGTGCCCGCCACGATCATCACGTCGGACTGGCGCGGNNCATCATCTCAATGGCGCAGCAGGCCAGACCGAACGTCATCCAGTGGAGCGAGCCGGTGCGCGCCCAGTTGATGATATCCTCGGTCGAGGTGAGCAGGAACCCCTTGTCCTGCAAATCCCGGTTAAGCGCCTGCGTTGCCACTTCGCGATCCGGGCCCGCGGCATAGGCCCCTGTCGTCACTGCCATTCCATCGCTCCCTTGCGCCATTCATAAGCGAACCCGGCGGTCAGCACCGCCAGAAACACCATCATCGACCAGAACGCCGCCATGCTCAGGTCCTGGAATGCCACCGCCCACGGAAACAGCATGGCAATCTCGAGGTCAAAGATGATGAACAGGATCGCCACGAGATAGAACCGCACGTCAAATTTCATCCGCGCATCGTCAAAGGCGTTGAAGCCGCATTCATAGGCGCTCACCTTCTCGGGATCGGGATGGCGCACGGCGATGATGACGGCGGCGAGGATCAGGACAAGGCCCAGACCGATGGCAACGGCCATGAGGACAAGAATCGGGAGATATTCCCTCAGCATCTCTTCCACAGGGTGGCTCCTTTCATGCGCGGCCCCGCGCGCATCAAGTTGGCTGCATATGGGTCGGGTTTAAACCTGCCCCACAGCCCGGTCAACCGAGGCCGGGGGGGTTTGCCCGCCTGCATGGATGAAATCTTCGGCGCTGTATGCCATCGTATGCGGCTTTCTGCCGCAATTGGTCCCCAAAACCGGGCCATTCCTTGCCGCGTCGCAAAAGGTGGCACGACTCACCCCCGCTGCCAGCCCGGCTTGCGCCAGTCGAAAAAGGCGGCGATGCCCTCGCGCGCCCCGGTCAGCGCGCATTGCGCCCCCTCCGCCCCGATCACCACATCGCAGAGGCGCATCATCCCCACGCCGCCGCCTGAACCACCGCGCGCACGCCCTCATCGGCGCCAAATGCGTCCGACGCCGCGTGCTACTCCACGATCATCTGCGCCGACAGCGCGCTGTGCTTTTCGGCGCGGTCAAGCCACAGCGCGGCAACCCCGCGCGTCACGCCCGATCGTCATTGTCCCTGCCCCCGCATCGCCCGCGCCATGTCTGCCGCCCGCGCCAGCACACCCGCGTCAAGCCCGGTCTCATAACCCAGCGCCACCAGCCGCTCATGCACCTTTTCCGTGGCCACGTTCCCCGCCGCCCCCGGCGCGTAGGGGCAACCGCCAAGCCCGCCCACGGCGGCATCGAACACCCGCAGCCCGCGCGTCAGCGCCACCTCGATATTGTCCAGCGC
>DISF01000016.1:7583-77675 GCA_002421985.1 Roseovarius sp. UBA6217
CGATCGTGTCGCCAAGGCTGATCTCGTAACAACCCATCTGCCACAGGCTTTCGGCCACCCGCGCCACCTGCGCCGGGTCCACCGCGCCGTCATAGGGGCATTCCACCACGCAGGAGACATAGCCGCGCACGCGCAGCCCCTCGGCCCCCGCCGCCTCCATCACCGGGGCAAAGCGCGCCAGGCTCTCGTCGATGGTGGCGTTGATATTGGCGCGTGAGAACCCCTCCGAGGCCGAGCCAAAGACCGCCACCTCATCCGCCCCCGCCTCGAGCGCGTCGGTCAAGCCCCGCATGTTCGGCGTGAGCGCCGCATAACGCACACCGGGCGCGCGCGTGATCCCGCGCAGCACCTCGGCCGAATCGGCCATCTGCGGCACCCATTTCGGGCTGACGAAACTCGCCACCTCGATGCGCGCGAATCCCGCCTCGCTCAAGGTGTCCACCAGCGCGATCTTGTCGCGCGTGGGGATGCGGCCCGCCTCGTTCTGAAGCCCGTCGCGGGGGCCTACCTCGAAAATCTCGATCTTTCCGGTCATGACTATTCCTCCGGCACGGGATAGAAGTCCCGCGCATAGATATCCTGCACCCCGTCCCGCGCCTTGGCCCGGATATAGGCCGGGCGCGCGCGCAACCGCTCCCAATAGGCCACAAGACACGGGTAAGCGTCCAGATCGACGTAATAGCGCGCCAGCTCGAACCCGTAGGCAAACATGATATCCGCCGCCGAAAACCCCGATGGCAGCAGGTAATCGCCCGACATCCGCGCCTCCATCGCCGCAAGGCTGGCGCGCAACCGCCCATTCAACAGCTTCACGACCGGCACCGAAGGCCTGGCGGGCGGGCGCAGCAACACGAGGTTCATGTTGAGATTCTCCAGCAGACAGCCCACCGTCTCGGCATAGTGCAGCATTTCCAGCCAGCGCGCGCGCCCCTCGCTGCCCGGCGCGGGCATCAACCCCGCCTCCGGGTAGGTCTCGCACAGCATCTGCACGATGGCCCCGCTCTCGAACCACACGGCCCCCTCATGCTCCAGCACCGGCACCCGACCGGCAGGCGACAGCGCCCGGAAATCGGGTGCGCGCATGGCGCCGTCGCGGATCGAGTAATACGCGACCTCATAATCGAGCCCCAACTCTTCCATCAGCCACAGCACCCGGAAGGACCGCGCCAGCGGCACGTGATGGAGCCGGATCATTCCCCCGCCTCCAGCCGGATAAGCGCGGCCCCCGCGCTCACCTGATCGCCCGCGGCGACCAGCACCTCGGCCACCACCCCGTCGCGCGCGGCCAAAAGGCTGTGCTCCATCTTCATTGCCTCCAGCACCGCCAGCCGGTCGCCCTTGGCCACCGGCTGCCCGGCCTCGGCGTAAACGGCCTTCACCAGCCCCGGCATCGGCGCCTCGATCAAGGCGGCATCGCCGCCCGCCGCCCCCTCACGCGCCAGCGGATCGACCAGATCGAAAACAAGGCCATATTGCGCGAACACCGTCACCCGCGCGCCATCCACCGCCACCGGGGCCGCAGGCTGCCCGTCGAGCCGCCAGCGCCCGTCCACGCAGCGCGCCGCAACCCATGTCTCGCCCACGCGCAGATCATGCGCGCTGGCCGAAAGCGTGCGCAGCCGCACCGTGATCTCCTCGCCGGCATGGGTCAGCACCACCTCGCGCTCCAGCGGCTGCCACAGGACAAAGCCCGCATCCCGCGGCCCCTCCTCCAAGAGCCCCAACCCCGCCATCGCCGCCCAGGCCACCTCGCGCGGGCCTGCCTCGGGCACGACCACCAGCGCGTCGATATCGCGCGCAATGAGCCCGGTATCCACATCCCCGCGCGCAAACCCCTCATGCCGCGCCAAGGCCCCCAGAAAGCCGAGATTGGTCACCGTCCCCGCCACCTGCGTGCGCTCCAGCGCCGTGGCCAGCCGCCGCAGCGCCACCGCGCGCGTCGGCCCATGGGTGACCAGTTTGGCGATCATCGGGTCATACCAGGGGCTGATCTCGTCGCCCGGCCGCACGCCGCTATCGGCGCGGCAGCCTGTCGGAAAGGCCAGATGCGACAAGGTGCCCGTCGCGGGCAAAAACCCCTTGGGCACATCCTCGGCATAAAGCCGCGCCTCGAATGCGTGGCCGGTGATGTGCAGCTCTTCCTGCCTCGCGGGCAAGCCCTCGCCGGCGGCCACCCGCAACTGCCATTCCACCAGATCGACGCCGGTGATCAATTCGGTCACCGGATGCTCGACCTGCAAGCGCGTGTTCATCTCCATGAACCAGAAGCGGTCGGGCCGCAGCCCGTCCGAGCCGTCCACGATAAACTCCACCGTGCCCGCACCGCTATAGCCGATGGCCTCGGCCGCGCGCACCGCCGCCCCGCCCATCGCCGCGCGCATCTCTTGCGTCATGCCGGGTGCCGGGGCCTCCTCGATCACCTTCTGATGGCGGCGCTGCAAGGAACAATCGCGCTCGAAAAGATGCACCGCGCGCGAGCCGTCGCCGAACACCTGCACCTCGATATGCCGGGGCTTGAGGATATATTTCTCCACCAGCACATCCGAATTGCCAAAGGCCGTCTTGGCCTCGCCCCGCGCGCTCTCCAGCGCATCCACGAAATGCTCGGGCCGCTCCACCAGCCGCATCCCCTTGCCGCCGCCGCCCGCTACGGCCTTGATCAGCACCGGATAGCCGATGGCATCCGCCGCCCCCGCCAGATGCTCTGGGTCCTGATTGGCCCCGTGATAGCCCGGCACCACCGGCACGCCCGCCTTCTCCATCAGCGCCTTGGCCGCGTCCTTCAGCCCCATCGCGCGAATGGCCTGCGCGGATGGCCCGATGAACACGAGCCCCGCCGCCTCCACCGCCTCGACGAAATCGGGGTTCTCGCTGAGAAACCCGTAACCGGGGTGGATCGCCTCCGCCCCCGCCTCCAGCGCCGCCGCGATGATCGCGTCCCCGCGCAAATAGCTCTCGGCCGGGGCCGGCCCGCCGATATGCACCGCGACATCCGCCAGTGCCACATGCGCGGCCCCCGCATCGGCGTCGGAATAGACCGCCACCACCTCGACACCCATCGCGTGCGCGCTGCGCATCACACGGCACGCGATCTCGCCCCGATTGGCCACAAGAATCCGCTCAAACATGGCCCGCGCCCCCGTTTTCATCTTGCCTCAAATACTCAGATCCCGACATGGCCATCCCTCACATCCGGAAGACGCCAAAGCGCGTCTCCTCCACCGGCGCGTTGAGCGCGGCACGCAAGGACAGCGCCAGCACCTCCCGGCTCTTGCGCGGATCAATCACCCCGTCATCCCAAAGCCGCGCAGAGGCGTAGAGCGGGTGCGACTGCCGCTCGAACATCTCCACCGTGGGCCGCTTGAATGCTTCTTCATCTGCCGCCGACCACGCCTCGCCGCGCTTTTCCATCGCGTCGCGCCTGACCGTGGCCAGCACCCCCGCCGCCTGCGCGCCGCCCATCACCGAGATACGGCTGTTGGGCCATGTCCAGAGGAACCGGGGCGAATAGGCCCGCCCCGCCATGCCGTAATTGCCCGCCCCAAAAGAGCCGCCCACCAGCATGGTGATCTTCGGCACCGATGTCGTCGCCACCGCCGTCACCATCTTGGCCCCGTGCCGCGCGATGCCCTCGTTCTCGTATTTGCGCCCGACCATGAAGCCGGTGATGTTTTGCAGGAATACCAACGGAATACGCCGCTGCGAACACAGTTCGATGAAATGCGCGCCCTTGGCAGCCGCCTCGGAGAAGAGCACGCCGTTATTGGCCACGATCCCCACCGGGCAGCCCTTCACATGGGCAAAGCCCGTGACCAGCGTCTCGCCGAAGCGCGCCTTGAACTCGTCAAAACGCGAGCCATCGACCAGCCGCGCGATCACCTCGCGGATGTCATAGGGCGTGCGCAGATCGGCCGGCACCACGCCAAGGATTTCCTCGGGATCATAGGCGGGCGGCTCGGGGCTTTGCCAATCGCGCATGGGCTGGGGGGCCGCCCCCAGATTGCCCACAGCCCGCCGGGCCAGCGCCAGCGCGTGCCCGTCATCCTCGGCCAGGTAATCGGCCACGCCCGACAGCCTTGTGTGCACATCGCCGCCGCCCAGATCCTCCGCCGTGACAACCTCGCCCGTCGCGGCCTTGACCAAGGGCGGCCCGGCCAGAAAGATCGTGCCCTGATCGCGCACGATGATCGTCACATCGCTCATCGCGGGCACATAGGCCCCGCCCGCGGTGCAGCTTCCCATCACCACGGCAATCTGCGCGATGCCCTTCGCGCTCATCCGCGCCTGATTGTAGAAAATCCGCCCGAAATGGTCGCGGTCGGGGAAGACCTCGTCCTGATTGGGCAGGTTCGCGCCGCCCGAATCCACCAGATAGACGCAAGGCAGATGGCATTCCTCGGCGATCTCCTGCGCGCGCAGGTGCTTCTTGACNNGCCGCCCTTCACCGTGGCGTCATTGCACACCACCATCACGTCGCTCCCCATCACCCGGCCCACACCCGCAATCACCCCCGCGCAGGGCGCCGCCCCGTCATAAAGGCCATGCGCGGCCACGGCCCCCACCTCCAGAAACGGACTGCCCGGATCGAGAAGCCCCGCCACGCGATCACGCGGCAGCATCTTGCCACGCGAGACATGGCGCGCGCGCGCGCCTTCTCCGCCGCCCTGGGCTGCGGAAATGGCGGCCTCCTCGATCTCGCGAAGCGCCTCGAGATGGGCGGCGCGGTTGGCACGGAACGCTTCCGATGTCGGCAGCGCCGATGATGTCAGACGCATGACGGCTCCTCATGTTGCGGGGTATCTGTTGCAATTATGCCGCAGAGCGGCAGGTGTGGGCGATCTTGATTCACATCAAAGTGATGTGACGCGAGTCGCCCCATACCGGGCGATGTCAAAACAAGAGTGGAAAGACCATGAAACACATCACCGGACTCACCCTCGCTGCCCTGATGGCCACGACCGCCGCCCCGGCGCTCGCACAGTCGCAGGGCGATTTCACCCTCGGCCTCGGCCTCGGCTGGATCGAGCCCGATAGCGGCTCTCGCACGACGGTGGGCACCCTCAACGTCGATGGCAACCTGCGCCCGACGCTGACGGTCGAATATTTCATCGCCGACAATCTCGGCATCGAGCTTCTGGCCTCTTGGCCGTTCCAGCATGACATCAACCTCGCGGGCACCGGCAAGGTCGCCGAGACCAAGCACCTGCCGCCCACGCTCTCGCTGCAATACCACTTCACCAACAAGAGCAGCATCACCCCGTTTGTCGGCGCGGGCATCAACTACACCTTTTTCTTCGACGACAAGGGCAAGGGGGCGCTCGCCGGTGTGCCGGTCAGCCTCGACGATTCCTGGGGCCTCGCGCTGCACGCCGGGGCCGATGTGGCGATCACCGAGAAATCCGCCTTCCGGGTGGACGTGCGGTATATCGACATCGAGACCGACGTGAAGGTCGGCGGTGCCCCCATTGGCAAGGTCAAGATCGACCCCTGGGTGTTCAGCGCGGCCTATGTGATGAAATTCTGATCTCTCCGACGAGACCGGAAACAGGGGGTCGGCCATCGTGCCGGCCCCTTTTGCGTGGCGCGCGCTCATGCCTGCGCCTCCGCCGCCGCGCGCGCCTTCAGCTCCTTGCGGATCACCTTGCCCGTGACGGTCATCGGCAGCGCGTCGAGAAACGAAATTTCTCTTGGGTATGAATAGCTTGCAAGCCGTTCCTTGACCCATGCCTGAAGATCTTCGGCGCGCGCCTCGGCACCGGGGCGCAGCACGACATAGGCCTTGACGATCTCGGTGCGCAGCGCGTCGGGCTTGCCCACAACGGCCACGGTGGCCACCGCCGGATGCCGCAACAGGCAATCCTCGATCTCCGCCGGGCCGATGCGATACCCCGCCGAGGTAATCACGTCATCCTCGCGCCCGACAAAGCGGATATAGCCATCCTCGATCACGCCCCGGTCGCCGGTCAGCAGCCAGTCGCCCCGGAATTTTGCCGCCGTCTCCTCGGGTTTTCTCCAATATTCCAGCATCATGGAGGCCGATCCTCGCGCGATTGCGATATCGCCCTCGCCCGCCGCCTCGCGCCCGTCCTCCCCGATCACCGCCACCCGATGCCCCGGCACCGCGCGCCCCAGACAGCCGGGGCGCGGGGCGAAAAGCCCGGCGCAGGACGTGGCCACCATGTTGCACTCGGTCTGCCCGTAAAACTCGTTGATCGTGAGGCCGAACGCCTGCCGCCCCCAATCGAGCATCTCCGCGCCCAGCGGCTCGCCGCCGCTCGCGACGCTGCGAAGCCCCTCGATCCGCGCGCCCTCGGCCTTCAGCATCCGAAGCGCGGTTGGCGGGAAAAATACATTTCTGACAGTGCCTTGTGCGATGATCTTCAAGCAGTCATCCACGCCGAATTTCGCCATGCGCGCGGCCACCACCGGCACGCCGATGGCCAGCCCCGGCATCAGCACATCGAAAAGCCCGCCAATCCAGGCCCAATCGGCAGGCGTCCAGAGGCAATCGCCGGGCTGCCCAAGGAAATCGTGGCTCATCTCCACCCCCGGCAGGTGGCCCAAGAGCACGCGGTGACCGTGCAGCGCACCCTTGGGGCTTCCGGTGGTGCCGGATGTATAGATCAGAACGGCAGGCTCTTCCGGCCCCGTCTCCACCGTCTCGAACCGCCCCTCGGGCAGCGCCGCCTCTTCGGGCACGAGCGCCGCCGCGTCCGGCATCGGCCCCAGCATCGCCGCCCCCTCGGCATCTGTCACGACCACGCGCGCGCCCGCGTCCCCGACCCGGCTGAGCAGCGCATCATGCTTGAAGAGTTTGAACAAGGGGATTGAAATCGCACCGATTTTCCAGATCGCGATATGGGCGGCGGCGCACCATGCGCCCTGAGATCGCAGCACGCCCACACGGTCGCCCCGCACAACGCCCCGCGCCACCAGCTCCAGCGCCAGCGCATCGGCCATGGCCCTGAGCGCGCCATAGCTCACCTCTCGCGCCCCCGCGCCCGACAGGTCGCGAATCGCCAGCCGGTCCGGCTCCCGCGCCGCCCAATCGTCGCAGACCTGCACCGCCATGTTGAGCCGCGCCGGGATATCCCAGCGAAACCCCTCGAACAGCGCCGCATAGGGCGCGCGCGTCAGAATCGGCCGGGTGCCGGTCATCCCATCGCCGCCATCATCTCGCGGCCCACCAGCATCCTGCGGATTTCGGATGTGCCAGCGCCGATCTCCATCAGCTTGGCATCGCGGAAGAGCCGCGCCACCGGCGCATCGTTGAGGAACCCCGCCCCGCCCATCGCCTGTACCGCCTGATGCGCCTGCACCATCGCCTGCTCGCTCGCATAAAGGCAGCAGGCGGCGGCATCCTGCCGCGTCACGTCGCCGCGATCACAGGCGCGGGCCACCTCGTAGACATAGGCGCGCGCCGAGTTCATCGCCGTATACATGTCGGCGATCTTGCCCTGCATGAGCTGGAACGAGCCAATGGGCTGGCCGAATTGCTTGCGCTCGGCCAGATAGGGCATCACCTCATCGAGACAGGCCGCCATGATCCCCGTGCCGATCCCCGCCAGCACGACGCGCTCATAATCAAGGCCGGACATCAGCACGCGCACCCCGCGCCCCTCCTCGCCCAGCACGTTCTCGAACGGCACCTCGACATCCTCGAATATCAGTTCGGCGGTGTTGGAGCCGCGCATCCCCAGCTTGTCGAAATGCGGGGAGGTGCTGAAGCCTTTCATCGTCTTCTCGATCAGAAAGGCCGTGATCCCCCGGCTGCCCGCCTCCGGGTCGGTCTTGGCATAGACCACGAGCGTGTCGGCGTCGGGGCCGTTGGTGATCCAGTATTTGTTGCCGTTGAGCCGGTAGTGATCGTTGCGCCGCTCGGCGCGCAGCTTCATGCTCACCACGTCGCTGCCCGCCCCCGCCTCGGACATCGCCAGCGCGCCGACATGTTCGCCGCTGACCAGTGCGGGCAGGTATTTCGCCTTCTGCTCGGGCGAGCCGTTAAGCTTGATCTGATTGACACAGAGGTTGGAATGCGCGCCATAGCTGAGCGAGACAGAGGCCGAGGCGCGCGCGATCTCCTCCACCGCGATGACATGGGCGAGATAGCCCATCCCCGTCCCGCCATATTCCTCGGGCACGGTGATCCCCAGAAGGCCCAGATCGCCCATCTCGCGCCAGAGCGCATTGGGAAAGGCATTCTCGCGGTCCACCTGCGCCGCCATCGGCTTGACGCGCTCCTGCGCCCAGCGATGCACCATCTCGCGCAGGGCATTCACCTCCTCGCCCAGATCAAAGCTCATCACCGCATTGAACATCCTCGGCCTCCAACATTTATTGAACACTTGTTCATTTTATAGCCACATACCACGCCGCCCGTCAATCCTGCCGCGCGTTTCTTGCTGGCGCAAATACTCAAGGGGGGACGCGCCCCTCCCCCCTCGCGATCAGGCCGCGCGCGCCTGCCAGACCGCGCCCACCTCGGCGCGGATGATCCGCGCGATCTGCGCGCAATCCTCGAGGCTGAAGGTCAGCGGCAGGCGCATATCGACGATTGCGCGCAGGATGCGGTCGGTGGCGGGCATCGGTGCGGCGGAGACATAGCGCCAGCTATCGTAGCGGCTGGTAAAGCCCGCAGGCTCGGCCCCGCCGAACCATTTGAGCTCCACCCCGCGGGCGGCACAGCGCCCCATCACCTCCTCGACCGCGCCGCCATCCCAGTCGAGCAGCAAAAACTGGATCGACGAGCCGACGAAACGCTCCGCCCCTGCCCGCTCCACGATCCGCAGGCCCGGCGTGCCGCGCAAGCCCTCCTCGACCACGCGATACCGCGCGGTCCATTTCTCGCATTGCGCATCGAGCGCGCGCAATTGCGGCCGCAGGATCGCCGCGCGCAGGTGATCCATCCGCCCCGAGACATTGGGCGTGTGATATTTGACCGCCTCGAACACCTCCTCGGGCGGCACCGTGCCGTGGCGCTGATAGAGCATGTAAGACCCCGAAAGGATCACCGCCCGCGCCATCACCTCATCATCATCGGTGACAAGAAACCCGCCCTCGCCGGAATTCATGTGCTTGTAGGTCTGGGTGGAATAGCACCCCACCCGCCCCCANNCCTGCGCCATCGCAAATCGCCATCAGCGCATCCATATCCGCCAGGTGCCCGCGCATATGGCTCAGCATGAGCACATCCGCCTGATCCAGCTTGGCCGCCAGATCGTCCAGATCAATCGTCAACGCCTCGGTGACACCCACAAAAACCGGCTGCGCCCCGACGCTGGCAATCGAACCCGGCACAGGGGCGAGCGTAAAGGCATTGGTCAGCACCCGATCCCCCGGCCCCACCCCCAGTGCGCGCAGCGCACATGCCAGAGCATAGCCGCCCGAGGTCACGGCAAGCGCATGGCGCGCGCCGGTATAGTCGGCGAATTCGCGCTCCAGAAGCGCCACCTCGCCGGCCTCGCCGGGGCCAAGGTTGTAGCGATGCAGCCGCCCCGAGCGCAACACCTCCATCGCCGCCGCGATTCCCTCTTCGGGGATCGGCTCCTGCTGCGTGAAACTGCCCTTGAACATCTCGGTCATACCCCCTGTTCTGGCGCGCGCGCCCGGTTGCGTCAATGGGCACCGCGCCGCAGTCTTCACCGCGCCCTCACCGCCCCCGGAACAACCCGCCGAGCAACCCGCGCACAAGCCGCCGCCCGGTCGTGCCCTGCAACTCCTTGACCACCGCCGAGGCAATGGCACCGCCAAGGCTCTCGGTTGCCGCCCCGCGCCGCGTGCGCCCGGCCTGCGCGCTGCCCGAATAGCGGCGCGCGGCGGTGAATTCGCGCGCGGCCTCCTGCTCTGCTGTGGCGCGGGCCTCGGCTTCCTCGGCCTCTTTCGCCGCCGCTTCGGCGCGCGCGGCGAGCATCTCGAAGGCCGAGCGCCGGTCAATCGCCGCCTCGTATTTCCCCGCCACCGGCGAGGCTTTGATCACCGCATGGCGGGTGGCCTCGTCACAGGGGCCAAGCTGCGTCGCGGGCGGGCGGATGAGCGTGCGCTCGACCACGCCGGGCACGCCCTTGCCCTCCAGAAGCGAGGTCACCGCCTCGCCGGTGCCGACATCGCGAATCGCCTCCATCGTGTCGAAACGCGGGTTGGGGCGGTAGGTCTCGGCCGCGCGTTTGAGCGCTCTTTGATCGCGCGCGGTAAAGGCGCGCAGCGCGTGCTGAAACCGGTTGCCAAGCTGGCCAAGGATATCCTCGGGCACGTCATCGGGGTTCTGGGTGATGAAATACACCCCCACCCCCTTGGAGCGGATAAGCCGCGCCACCTGCTCGACCTTGTCCACCAGCGCCTTTGGCGCATCGTCGAACAAAAGATGCGCCTCGTCGAAAAAGAACACCAGCCGGGGCTTGTCGGGGTTTCCCACCTCGGGCAACTCCTCGAAGAGCTCTGACAGAAGCCACAAGAGGAAGGTCGCGTAAAGCCGCGGCGACTGCACCAGCTTGTCGGCGGCAAGGATGTTGACATGGCCGCGCCCCTCGGGCGTCACGCGCATCAGATCGGCCAGATCGAGCGCCGGCTCGCCAAAGAAATGCGCGCCGCCCTGATTTTCCAGCACCAGAAGCGCGCGCTGGATCGCCCCTACCGAGGCGGCGGTGACATTGCCATAACGCAGCGACAGATCGCGCGCATTCTCGCCCACAAAGGTCAGCAGCGCCTGCAAATCCTTGAGATCGAGCAGCGGCAGCGCCTCTTCGTCGGCAACGCGAAAGACGATGTTGAGCACGCCTTCCTGCGCGTCCGAAAGCGCCATCAGCCGCGACAGCAAAAGCGGCCCCATCTCCGACACGGTGGTGCGCATCGGGTGGCCCTGCGCACCGAAAATATCCCAGAAGATCACCGGAAACGCATCATAGCGAAAACCGTCAAAGCCGATCCTTGCGGCGCGGGCGGTGAAGGCCTCGTGCGGTTTCTGGCCGGCATGGCCCGCGACCGCCATGCCCGACACATCGCCCTTGATATCGGACAGGATCACCGGCACGCCCGCATCCGAGAACCCTTCGGCGAGGATTTGCAGCGTCACCGTCTTGCCGGTGCCCGTCGCCCCGGCAATCAGGCCATGCCGGTTACCGTATTTCAGCAGCATCTCCTGCGGCGTGGCATAATCCGGCCCGCCGCCCCCGATGAAAATCGCCTCGCCCACGCGGTCGCACTCCCCGTCCGGAAATCGTCACGGTGCGACCATACAAAATTAACGCTTTCGTGCCAGTCTGAATACATGCCCGGTGCCGAATGTCCTCTGGTCGCCGGGCACTTCCTCCCTGTCAGACTGGCCGCGCCCAAGGGGTGCGGCCTTTTTTGATCGTTTTCGCGCAAGATCTGTTGACGGATCGTCAGTTCTGGCCTAGCCTTCTGACCAATACTAAGTCGGCCAGTCCGACGGGGAGACGACCGGAAAGAGGCCTTGTGGCCTCTTTCTTTAATTTTACAGGCCTTTTTATTCGGGAGCGGTGATCCGGGGCCCTGCATAGCAGCAGGTTCGGCTCTATGCCGCCGCGCGATTTCTCCCTGACAGTCTTGCAGCGGCGTGCTAGAGCCTCTTCGATGATTTCATGCAACTCCATGGGGACGCCATGACCAAGACCCTGCTCCATCTCTCTCTCGCCGCGATGCTCGCGCTCTCCACCGCTGCGGGCGCGCAAGAGGCCGCCACCGAAACCGGCACCGACAGCGCCGCCACAGCCCAGGACGCGTCCCCCGCAGCCGGGCTTGATACCGGGCGCGAGGTCTCGGCACAGCCCTATATCAAGGAAAAGCATGGCGACTGGTCGCTTCGCTGCTTTCCCAACGAGGCCGGCGATGACCCGTGCCAGATGTATCAGCTTCTGACCGAATCCCAGGGCAACCCGGTGGCCGAAGTCATGCTCTACCGGCTCGAGGGCACCGGAAATGTCGTGGCCGGTGTGACCATCGCCGTGCCCCTTGGCACGCTCCTGACCGAAGAGATCAAGCTCTCGGTCGATGACGCCAAGGCCAAGAGCTACGCGTTTTCCTATTGCACGATGGGCGGCTGTTTCTCGCGGATCGGACTGACCGGGCCGGAAATCGAGGCCATGAAGAAGGGGGTCGAGGCAGTCATCGAGATCGTGCCAGCGCAGGCCCCCGACCAGGTGGTGCGTATCGGTGTCTCGCTCAAGGGCTTTACCGCCGCCTACGAGGCCGCCACGACCCTGAAAAACTGAGCCTTCCGCGCAACGTTGGCGTTCAGGCAAAGCGCCTGAGCGCCAGAACCGCGTTCAGCCCGCCAAAGGCAAAGGCGTTCGAAAGCGCCACCTCGACACGGGCCTCTCGCGCCACGTTCGGCACCACGTCAAGCGCGCATTCCGGGTCCGGCTCTTCATAGCCGATGGTGGGCGCTATCACCCCGTCGCGCAGCGCCATGATGCAGGCCAGAAGCTCCACCGCGCCGGTCGCGCCGATCAGATGCGCATGCATCGACTTGGTCGATGAAATCATCAGCGTGTCGGCATGATGCCCGAACACATCGGCCACCGCCGCGCATTCGGTCTTGTCATTGGCCGCGGTGCCGGTGCCATGGGCGTTGATATAGCCCACCTCGTCGTGGTTCACCCTGGCATCGCGCAGTGCCCCGGCCATCGCCCGTGCTGCCCCCTGTTTCGAGGGCATGACGATATCGGCGGCGTCCGAGGTCATGGCAAAGCCCACCACCTCGGCCAAAATCTCCGCGCCGCGCCGCTTCGCGTGCTCCAGCTCCTCGAAGACGAAAATCGCCGCGCCCTCGCCCTGCACCATGCCGTTGCGATTGGCCGAGAACGGGCGACAGGCGTCGCGGCTCATCACGCGCAGCCCCTCCCACGCCTTGACGCCCCCGAAACACAGCATCGATTCCGACCCGCCGGTAACCATCGCGGGCGTGATCCCGCCATGCACCATCTGGAACGCCTGTGCCATCGCGTGATTGGACGACGCGCAGGCCGTCGAGACCGTGAATGTCGGCCCCTTGAGGTTGAACTCCATCGACAGGTGCGATGCGGCGGCGTTGTTCATCAGCTTCGGGACCACGAAGGGATGGACCCGGTTCTTGCCTTCCTCGTAGACCGAACGGTAATTGTCGTCGAGCGTGGTCATGCCGCCGCCGGAATTCCCGAGGATCGCCCCCACCCGCGCCGCCAGCTCGCCCTTGAACTCCAGCCCCGACTGCGCGATCGCCTCGCGCGCGGCAATCAGCGTGAATTGCGTGAACCGGTCATAAAGCGCAAGTTGCTGGCGGTTGAACTGTGTCTCGGGGTCATAGCCCTTGACCTGCCCGCCGATGCGGATCGACAACCGCTCGACATCGCGGAACACCAGCTCGCCGATGCCGCAGCGCCCCTCGCGCATGGCCGCAAGCGTCGTGGGCACATCCGCCCCAAGCGCGTTGATCGTGCCCGCGCCGGTGATGACGACCCGCTTCACGCCTGCTCCGCGATCAGCCGCTCGATCCCCGCGATGATCGAGCGCACCGTGGAAATGTCGAAATCGCTCTTTTCCGGCTCGTTGGCGTTGAACGGCACCGAGATGTCGAACGCCTCCTCGATGGCAAAGATGCTCTCGACCAACCCGAGACTGTCGATGCCCAGATCCTCCAGCGTGCTGTCAAGGGTGACATCTGCGGGTTCGAGCACCGCCTGTTCGGCGATGATCGCGATGACCCGGTCCTCGATAGTGCTCGTGGCATTGTTCATGGCGGTGTCTTTCCGTTTGCGCCCCTTCGGGACAATCTCAGCCCTTTTGCGACAGGTCTGTAACGGTTTTCTTAAGACCTGCGACATCATCGAACAATCTTTTCAGACGGCGAAAGCCCTTGAACACCTCGACGGTGGTTTCCATCTTCATCGCCGGATAGCCCAGCATCATCCGCCCGGCGGGGATGTTCGACAGCACGATGGTGCCGCCGCCGGTGATGACATTGTCGCCGATGAAGATATTGTCGCTGACGCCGGTCTTGCCCGCCAGCACCACGTTGTTGCCGATCCGCGTCGATCCGGCGATCCCCACCAATCCGCACAGAAGACAATCGCGCCCGATGATGACATTGTGGCCGATCATCACCAGGTTGTCGATCTTGGTGCCGCGTCCCACCACCGTGTCGCGGATGGTGCCGCGGTCGATGGTGCAATTGGCGCCAAGCTCGACATCGTCGCCGATACTGACCCCGCCCAGCGAATGGATGCGCGTCCAGGCCTGCGCCTGCGCGCCCCCGATATCGCCCAGCGTGGCGCGGCCCTGCTCCACCGCCGAGGTCTCGGGGGTGACATAGGAAAACCCGTCGCCGCCCACCACCGCGCCCGGTTGCGCGATGAATCGCGCACCGATCCGCGCCCGCGCGCCGATGCGCACGCCCTCGCGCAGGAACGCGCCCTCGCCAAGCACCGCATCGGCCCCGACAAAGGCCTGCGGCCCGATCACAGACCCCGCGCCGATCTGCGCGCCTCGACAGATCACCGCAAGCGGCCCCACCGCCACATCAGGCGCAAGCCGGGCCTCGGGGTCGATCACCGCCGAGCGGTGAATGCCCCCGCCCCAGCCCTGGCCGGGATCAAGCAGCCGGGTCAGCCCCGACATCACATAGCGCGGGCGCGGGGCGACGATGGCGGCCTCAAGCCCCATCGCCTGCCAGTCGGCCCCGTCCCAGACCACCGCCGCGCGCGCGCGGCCCTTGCCAAGCCCCTCGGCGTATTCGGGCTTCATCGCCAGCGCGAGATCGCCGGGCCCGGCATCGCCGGGCTCGGCCACGCCCTCAACCGTGATTCCCGTTGCCCCGAAGGCCCGCGCCCCGATGGCGCGGGCCACCTCTTCGATCGTGTAGGACATGCGCCACCACCTCTTGTGTCAAAGAGGGTTTTAGCTCTGAAGCGCGTGCAGCGAAACCCCTGTCTGTTGCAGTGCCCGCCAAATCATCGCATCGCGCCCGTAGACATCATCACGATACTGCGCCCGCCCGCCCGCGCGGGTGATCGCGGTGCGATAGATCAGGTGAATGGGGACATGCTGCTCAAGGTCGATCCGGGTTTCGCGTCCGCTGTCGAGCGCCGCGTGAAAGCGCCCCTCGGGATCGCTCTCCTGCGCGGCCAAGAGCGCGTAGGCAAACTCGAACGGCTCCGCGAGGCGGATGCAGCCGGAGCTGAAATCGCGTTTTTCCCTGTCAAAGAGGTGCTTTTGCGGCGTGTCATGCAGGTAGATGTTGTATTTGTTGGGGAACATGAACTTGACCAGCCCCAAAGCATTGCTGTTGGATGGCGGCTGTTTGATCGCAAAGGGAAAAGTGCGCCCGGTATAGGCGTTGAAGTTGATCGCACTCCGGCTCAGCTCGCGCCCGCTCGCGTCATAGATCCGCAGATAGGAGGCCGCGTTGGGATTGCTCTGAAGCTTGGGCAGATAATCGCGCGCGACAATCGAGCGCGGCACATGCCATGTCGGGTTGACGATCATGTGCTTCATCTCGTCAGAGAATTCCGGGCTGCGCCAATCGCCGACATTCTTGCCGATGATGGCCCGCGTCTCGAAGGTGATGCGGTCGTCATCGACGATCCGGGCGCTGAAATCGGTGAGGTTGACAAGGATGTGGCGCGCGCCGCGCACCGCTGGCAGCCAGCGTTCGCGCTCCATCGCCACGATCACCGATTGCAGCCGCGTCTCGGGCGAGACATTAAGCGCGGCGAGGGTCGAGGCACCGGCGATGCCGTCGGTTTCCAGCCCGTGATCGGCCTGAAAGGCCTGCACGGCCGCCTGGATCGACTCGTCAAAGCGCGCCGTCGCGCTCCGCGCGAGATAGCCCTGCGCCACAAGCCGGTCGCGCAGCGCCACCACGGCCGCGCCGGAACTGCCCGGTTCGAGCTTGCCCGCGCGCACCTCCGCGCCCCAGCCCCCCTCGGAGATCAGCCGTTCCAGCCGAATACGCTCCTTCATCAGGCGACGGTATTCGTTGGTTTGCGGCGGCAGCGCGCGCAGCACCGCGCGCGGATCTCCCTGCATCAACTCGGCCAGCAGATCGCCCGCCTCGCGACGCGGCACGCTGCGCTTGATCTCGTCAACCACGCGGCCCGGCACCAGCACGCCCGATTGCACGTCGCGCGCATAGTCGAGATAGGCGCGGCTCAGCGCCACCTCGACCTCGCCCAACTCGCGCGCAGAGCGGATATCGGCCATCCGCGCCAGAAGCCCGGCACGATCATATCGCGCGGCGGGCAGCCCGTGCAGGCTCGCATCATCGAGCGCGCGCAAGAGCGCCGATCGCCGCGCGCGGTGCACGGCCTCCTCACCGGTCCAGACTGCGCGATACCCGGTATCTCGGTAGAATGCCGCAAGGTCGCGATCCGCGCCCGCCGCCTCGGCCACGGCCTGCCGAAACGCCGCGTCGCGGGCCGCGTCGATGGCGTCAGACATCGCCCCGGCCATCGCGGCGGGAATCACCGTTGCCACGGGCACCTGCACCGCCTCTGCCCGCGCGGCAGAGGCACCCGACACCCCCGCGACGCACAAGATCAAACCCAAACCGAGTGACAAGCGCCGTGCCATGATCCCCCCTCGTTCAAATAAAACACCTTTGGTTAAACTATCTTTTCAGGTGAATCTCAATTTCTTCCTAACAATTTCATGCAACATTCGGGAACATGCGCGTGAGCCAGGCAACAGCAGAGCACCCAAGTCGCATTTTCGTCACGTTGCGGCGAAGATGCGCGGGATTTCGCCGATATGACTTGCGCCGCGCGCAAACCGGAAAATCGGGGCTTGGTTGGCGATTCTCGTTATGCAATACAGGCCGGGCATCTGGGGATGACAACAACGGTCGCGCAAAGCGGCCCGACATCAGGCGACGGGACAGACGCTCTTGACCAAGACAAACTTCAGTTCGACAGGAATGACACGGCGCGGCGTGCTCGCAGCCTTTGCCGCCACGGCGCTTGCTGCGGCCCCCACATTCGCCGGCGCGGCCGGGTTCCTGCGCGGTGCCGGCGATATCCGGCGCATCCGCATGGTCTCGCCCCGCACAGGCGAACGGCTCGATACGATCTACTGGATCGAGGGAGAGTATATCCCCGAGGCGCTCAACGAGATCACGCTTTTCATGCGCGACTGGCGTACCAACGAGACGCGCGTGATCGACCGGCGCACCATCGACATCATGGCCGCAAGCCATAATCTGCTCGAGGCACACGAGCCTTATACGCTGCTCAGCGGCTATCGCAGCCCGGCAACCAACGCGATGTTGCGCTCCCGCTCCGGCGGGGTGGCCAAGAATTCCCGCCACCTGATCGGCGAGGCCGCCGACCTGCGCCTTGGCAGCCGCTCGGTCGAACAGATCTACCGCGCGGCGGTGGCCTGCAACGGCGGTGGCGTGGGGCGCTATTCCGGATCGAATTTCGTGCATATGGATTGCGGCCCGATACGCGCCTGGGGCCGGTAGCCCCCTTTCGCGACAAAACTGGCCGAGGCGGCACTTGGGGGCCGCCTTTTTGTTTCGCGGGAAATGACCGTCTCCCTGCTCGACAGCTCACGCAAATTGCCCGACACGGCGCAAACGGAATACTCTCGGCCGCACGCTGCGCGCCGGGGGTGAATGGCGGCTTCAGTCCACAACCTTCTTGCACATGATCGCGCAGCGTGCCGCGATGTCGCCCCCTACCGCCCCCTTACCCGGCGAAAGCACAGGATGCGGCCCCGCGACGGCCCCGGATCATAGGTCAGCCCCGAGGCCGACATGCAATCGACGATGCGCTGAATCACCGTGTCGGGATAGCGGCCGGGGTGCAACTCCATCATCACGCCCTGCACATGCGCGGGCCAGGGCGCGTCAAAAAGATGCGCCTCCGCCCCTTCGATATCCATGATGACGATATGGGGCTGCGTGCGCGCCAGAAGCGCGGCAAGGCCCAGATGCGGCACCTCCACAAGGGCCTCGGGGCTGGCCCCCTCATCGGCGATACGCGCCGCCCAGAAGCTGCGCGCGGCGTCAAAGGCAAGCGGGGCCTCGCCCCCCGCCATGCCGCCCACCGCGCCATGAAGCAGCGTCACCGCGCCAAAGCCGTTGCGCTCCAGATTGGCGCGGATGACCGGCAGCATCGCCGGGTTGGCCTCGACCGTGGTGACATTCTCGGGCCCCGCGATGCGCGCGCAGACCGACGCGATATAGCCGATGCCCGATCCCAGTTCGAGCACCCGGTGGCGCGGCCTCACGCGCATGGCGGCGGCCTGCGCCTCCAGCGCCTCGTAGCCCCCCGAGGCAAGCTTGCCCGCGATCCGCTCGTTGAGATGCGCCTGCGGCACCTCGAGCTGCAACCCGTCAATCTCATAGGTCGCCATGCCCTGCCCCCTTGCCGTTGATTCCCCGCGCCGAACCCCCTAGACCATCCTCACCTGAGAACGGGGGATGGGCAATGAAGCTCTTTGCGGGCCTTGGCAATCCGGGTGCGAAATACGCGCGCAACCGCCACAATATCGGCTTCATGGCGGTCGATGCCATCGCCGCCGATCACGGCTTTGGCCCGTGGCGCGCGAAATTCCAGGGCCGCGTGGCCGAGGGCACACTTGGCGGCGAAAAGGTGGTTTTGCTAAAGCCCGAGACCTTCATGAACCTTTCCGGCCAGTCGGTGGGCGAGGCCGCGCGCTTTTACAAGCTCGCGCCCGGGGATGTGGTGGTGTTCCATGACGAGCTTGACCTCGCGCCCGGCAAGCTGCGCGTCAAGCAGGGCGGCGGGCATGCGGGCCATAACGGGCTGCGCTCGATCGAGGCGCATATCGGGCGCGAGTTCCAGCGCGTGCGCCTTGGTATCGGCCATCCCGGCCACAAGGACCGGGTCGTGGGCTATGTGCTTCAGGATTTCGCCAAGGCCGATGCCGAGTGGCTCGATGATCTCATGCGCGGGATCGCTGACGGCGCGCCGTGGCTGGCGGAGGGCAAGCCCGACCGGTTCCAGAATGCCGTGGCGCAGCGCATGGCCCCTGCCCGCCCCGTCCCCAGACCGCCCGCCGCAAAGCCCCCGCCCGATACGGCGGACACCGCCACCGAGGACAGCCGCAGCCCCTTGCAAAGGCTGGTGGACAGGTTTCGCTAGCGTGCCATAGCGGGGAAAGCTGGGGCTTGCAGCACGAGCGCGGCCCCGCTCAGGCCAGCCCCATGTCGCGGGCCAGCATGGCGGCGTGGGTGCGGTTGCGCGCGCCGAGCTTGCGTGACAGCGTCTTGAGATGGAGCTTGACCGTAACCTCCTGAATGGCAAGGTCACGCGCGATTTCCTTGTTGGATTTGCCGTCTGACACCCCGGTCAGCACATCGCGTTCGCGCGCGGTCAGGGCGATATCCGCCTCGGCCTCGGGGTTGCGATCAGAGGTCAGGAAATCGCAAGGCGCGTAGATATCGCCCGCCAAAATCCGGCGCACCGCCGCAATAAGCGCCTGTGGTGCCAGCGTCTTGGGCAGGAAACCCGCCGCACCGGCGCGCAGCGCGCGCCGCGCCATCTCGGGCGGGGCGGTGCCCGACAGGATCGCCACCGGGCAGCGCGCCACCTCCTGCATCCGCGCCAGACCGGCAAGCGCCTCCATGCCCGGCATCCGGAAATCGAGCAGCACCAGATCATGCCCGCCCCCGCGCCGAACCGCCGCGAGCGCGGCATCAAAACCGCCGGCCACGTCCACCCCGAATCCGCCCTCGCGGCGCAGATAGGCGGCGAGCATATCGCGAACCAGATCGTGGTCGTCGGCGAGCAGAATGTGGCTCATCTTGTCTCCATCCAGGGAGGGGGGCGCATATCGACCGGGCAGACCATATTCCGGCCACCGGGAAATGACAAACGCGTGATGGCATGGCTTCTGTTTGGATACCAGACCGTTCAAAAGCATAGGTGGGCTGGAAAACTGCGCCGAAATTCCCAAGATGCCATTGTGACAGACCGGAGAAGCCATGCCGCAGCGCATCACGACGATCATCGCGAGCGCACGCACCGCGGCCCTTGGCCTGCTCGCGGCGGGCGTGATTGCCGCCCTGCCGGGGCGGGCACAAGAGAGCGCGCGGCTGGTGATCGACGCGCCGGGCCTTGGGCAGCACATCATCCTTGATCGCGCCGCGCTCGGCGCGTTACCGCAGACCGAGTTCACCACCCACACGATCTGGACCGAGGGACCGCAGCACTTCAAGGGCGTGTCGCTGGCCGCGCTGCTGGAGCATTACCGGATCGAGCCTGACCGGCTCGACCTTGTGGCGGTAAACGAGTATATGGTGACGCTAGAGCCTGCGGATATCGGCCCGGTCTACCCGGTCATCGCCCACATCCGCAACGGCGCGCCGATGAGCCTGCGCGACAAGGGGCCGTTCTGGCTCGTCTACGATTACGATTCCAACCCCGATTTCCAGCGGGAGACCATCTATATGCGCAGCATCTGGCAGCTAGAGCGGATCACCGCGCATCCCGCGCCGCGCTGAGCGCCGCGGGATGCGGACCGCAAAGGATCATCACCGCCTGTCGGGGCGCGAGCGGCTTGTGCTGTGGCTGCTGGCGCTCTTTGCCATTGGCTGCATGATCGCGGCGGTGATTGTCACCTCGCAGGTGCTGGCGCGGATCGGAGGCTATGGCACGGCGCGCGACGACAATCTGCAATGGACGATTTCACAGATCGAGGTCGATCAGCTCAAGTTTCAGCACGCGCTTGACCGGCTCGACCCGGCAAGCCCTGCCTCGCTCGATGCCGTGCGGCAGCGGTTCGACCTTCTCTACAGCCGGGCCGCGACATTGCGCACCGCGCCGGCCTATCGCGATGCGCTGGCCGGGTCGCGCGCGGCGGGCGAGGTGGACCGGGTGATCGCGCTCCTCGACGAGGCAATGCCGATCATCGACGGCGGCGACGCAGCGCTTGTGGCGGCGCGCGACCGGCTGGACAGTCACGCCGAGCGGATGACCCAGCCGATTCGCCGCATCGGTGCCGAGGCCATCGCCATCGACGCCCGGCGCTCTGACGACGAACGCAGGCAGTTGACCGCGCAGATCGTCACGCTGACCGGGCTGAGCGCGCTGATGTTCGTGGCGCTCTTTCTGCTGCTGGTGCTGGTGTGGCGGCTCTATCGCGGGCGGCTCGATGCCGAGGCTGCGATGGCGGCGGCGCGCGGCGAGGCGCTCGCCGCCGAACAGGCGCGGGCGCGGTTCCTGGGCATGACCAGCCACGAGATGCGCACGCCGCTCAACGGGTTGCTGGGCGCGCTCGATCTGCTGGAGGACAGCACGCTTGACCCCGGACAGGCCGAACAGGCGCGGATCATGCGGCTGAGCGGCGAGGCGCTGCGCAGCCATATCGACGAGGCGCTGACAGAGCTTGACCCGGCGGCGGGCGGCCCGGTGCTGCATCCCGAGCCGTTCGATCTTGACGCGCTGCTGGCCGATCTGGTGGCGGGGCAGCGGATCGCGGCCGAGGCCCGTGGCAACACGCTGCGGCGCGCTCCTTGGGGGGGCGATACAGGCCCGGTCCTGGGTGATGCGCGGCGGCTTGGGCAGGTGCTTCTCAACCTCGTCGCCAATGCGATCAAGTTCACCCAAGGCGGCGAGATCACCCTGGCTGCGCGGCGCGGCGCGGAGGATATGGTGGAATTTGCCGTCCGCGATACCGGCATCGGCATCGCCGAGGCGGATTTGCAGGTGATTTTCGAGGATTTCATCCGCCTGCCCGCCGAGGGGGAGGCGCTGGCCGGGGGCACCGGCCTTGGCCTTGGGATCGCGCGGCGGATCGTGGCGGCAATGGGCGGGCGGATCGAGGTCGAGAGCCGCCTTGGCGAGGGCAGCACATTCACGGTGCGTGTGCCCCTGCCCGCCGTAGCGGTCGGGGCGCTGGCAACGCCGGATGCGGCGGCAGACGGGAAGCCGCCTGCCCTGCCCCGCCCGTTACGGGTGCTTCTGGTCGAGGATACCGATGCGAGCCGCGCCGTGACCCGCGCGATGCTGGCGCGCGACGGGCACGAGGTGCGGCTTGCCCGCGACGGGCAAGAGGCCGTGGAGGCCGCAGCGCAAGCCCCGTTCGACCTGATCCTGATGGATGTCGCCATGCCGCGCCTTGACGGGATCGCGGCCACCCGGCGCATCCGCGCGGGCGAGGGCGCGAACGCGGCCACGCGGATCGTGGCCTTCACCGCCTATCATGGTGCGGAGACGGCGGCGCGCCTGCGCGCGGCAGGCGTCGATGCGATCGAGGTCAAGCCGCTGTCGCGCACGCAGTTGCGGGCGCTGATGGCACAGGCGGCGCAAGAGGATGCCGTGATCGACACGGATCATCTGGCGCAGATGCGCGACGCCCTGCCCGAGGCGCAGATACACGCCACGATAGCCGCACTCACGGCCGAGACAGAGGCGCTTGTGGCCGATCTGGCGGGGCGCGCCGCACCGGGCGATCTTGAGACGCGCATTCACGCGCTTGCCGGCAGCGCAGGGGCCTGCGGCGCAGCGCTGCTGCACGCGCGGCTCGCGGCGATCGAGGCCGCGCTCGAGGCCCGCGACGAGGTGCGGGTGCGCAGGCTGTGCGACGGGCTTGGGGCAGTCTGGGCGCGCACGCGCGCGGCGCTTCGGCGGCACGGGCTGGCGGGCTGATCCTCGCGCGGAGTTGCCTTTGCGTACAAACGCGGTAGGTATATGGCAAAGACGTGCGCAGCCCTACCCCGAACACAGGATCACGATAGGATGTCGATCTTCAAACAGCTTGTCGTTATCGCCGTGCTTGGCGGGCTGGCCTATGGCGGCTATGGCTACTGGCGCGACACCTACCGTGCCGGGGCCGCAGACGAGGCCGCCCAGCGCGGGCCGAACCCGGTAACGGTAGAGGTGGCTGTGGCCGAGATGCGCGTGATGCAGCGCACCGTCGAGGCGGTGGGCACCACACGCGCGCGCCGCTCCATCGAGATCGTGCCGGAGACCGATGGCCGCCTTGTCGCGCTCGACATTGCGCCCGGCAGCCATGTGAAAAAGGGAGAGGTGCTGGCGCGGCTCGACGATGCGATCGAGCGCGCCGATCTGACCGAGGCCGAGGCGGTGCTCAAGGAGCAAAGCGACACTCTCGACCGGCTGCGCCAGCTGCGCGAGACCAATGCCGTCTCGCTCGCCGCCGTCGAGGAGGCCGTGGCGCGGCGCGCAGAGGCGCAGGCGCGGGTGGAACGCGCCCTGCGCAGGCTCGAAGACCGGGTCATCACCGCGCCCTTTGACGGGGTCGTGGGGCTCACCGGTCATGACGTGGGCGCGCGCGTCACCAAGGGCGAGGTGCTGGCGCGGCTCGACGATCTGAGCGAGGTCGAGGTTGAATTCGGCCTGCCCGAAACGGTCTTTGCGCAAGTCGCGCGCGGCCAGCGCATCACCGCCCATGCCGCCGCCTTTCCGGGCCGCAGCTTTGCCGGCACCATCGCCGCCGTCGACAGCCGCATCGACCCGGTGAGCCGCTCTTTTCTCACGCGCGCGGTTGTCCCCAACCCCGACAATACCCTGCCTGCGGGCATGTTCCTGTCGCTGACGCTGGTTCTGGACGAGGCCGAGCGCATCGTGGTGCCCGAAGAGGCAATCGTGTTCCAGGCCGCGCAAACCTATGTCTTCGTCGCCGAGGGCGGCACGGCCAGGTTGCGCGCGGTGACGACCGGGCAGCGCCGCGAGGGCGTGATCGCCATCACCTCGGGCCTTGCGGTGGGGGAGGCGGTGGTGGTGCGCGGGCTGCAACGGGTGCGCGACGGCAGCCCGCTCACCATCATCACACCCGACCGAGGCGCCACCGCCGAGGAAAATGCGGCCCCCGCAGAGGCCCCGACATGACGCTCTCGGACATCTCCGTGCGCCGCCCGGTGCTGGCGGCTGTGGCCAGCCTTCTCATCATCATTTTCGGCGTGGCCGCGCTGCGCGACCTGTCCGTGCGCGAGCTTCCCGATGTCGACAACTCGGTTGTCACCGTCACCACCACCTATCGCGGGGCCGCCCCCGAGGTGATCGACACCGACATCACCGAAACCATCGAGGGTGCCGTGGCCGCCATCGCGGGGATTCGCACCATCGCATCCGAAAGCCGTCAGGGCCGGTCGCGGGTCACGGTCGAGTTCGAGACCGGCATTGATATCGACGTGGCCGCCAACGATGTGCGCGACGCGGTGGGCCGGGTGCGCGGCGACCTGCCCGACGAGGCGGACGAGCCGCAAGTGGTGAAAAGCGATGCCGATGCCGATCCGGTGATGCGGCTTGCCATCACCTCGGACCGGATGACCACCGCCGAGATCACCGATTACATCGACCGCTTTATCGCCGACCGGATCGCCACGCTCAAAGGTGTGGCCAGCGTCGATATCTCCGGCGACCGGCCTTTCGCGGTGCGCATCTGGCTGGATCGCCGCGCGCTGGCGGCGCGCAACCTGACGGTCGCGGATGTCGAGGCGGCGCTCCGGCGCGCCAATATCGAGCTTCCGGCGGGCGAGGTGGAATCCTATAACCGGCAGTTGACCGTTCGGCTCAACAGCCGTCTGGCAAGCATCGAGGATTTCCGCGACGTGGTGATCGACCGGGTGGCGGGCTACCCGGTGCGCCTGCGCGATGTGGCCCGCGTCGAGCCGGGTGTGGCCGATGACAGCACCGTGGTGCGCAACAATGGCAGCGACGCGGTGGGCATGTCGGTGCTGCGCCAGAGCCAGTCCAACACGCTGGAAATATCCAAGGCCGTGCGCGCCGAGATTGAGAGGATGCAATCCACCCTGCCCGTCGGAATGCGCATCATCGTGAGTTCGGATGACGCGCTTTTCGTGGGGGCGTCGATCCGCGAGGTGGTGAGTGCGCTTGGTATCTCGCTGGTGCTGGTGATCGCGGTGATCCTGGTGTTCCTGCGCTCGGCGCGCGCGACGCTCATCCCCGCCATCACCATCCCGGTGTCACTGATCGGCACGTTCCTGCTGATCGGGCTGTGGGGGTTCTCGCTCAACACGCTGACGCTCCTGGCGCTGTTGCTGGCCATCGGTCTGGTGGTCGATGATGCCATCGTGGTGCTGGAAAACATCCAGCGCCGCATCGAGGAGGGCGAAAGCCCGCTGGTGGCCAGCCTCAATGGCGCGCGACAGGTGACATTCGCGGTGATCGCCACATCGCTCACGCTGATCGCGGTGTTCGTGCCGCTGTCGTTCATGCCCGGTCAGGTGGGGCGGCTTTTTGTCGAATTCGGCTGGGTCATGGCGGGCACCGTGGCGATTTCCACCTTTGTCGCGCTCACCGCCTGCCCGGCGCTGGCCTCCAAGGTCTTGAGCGCGCGCAGCCGTCCGGCCACAGCACAAGGCAGCCCACGGCGCGAGCCGTTCATCCGGCGCGGCTATCGCGCGCTCCTGGGCACCGCGATCCGTGCGCCCATCGTGGTTCTGGCGCTGGCGCTGGCGGTCACCGGGGGGGCGGCGCTTTTCTATGGCGGCCTGCCGCGCGAGCTTGCCCCGCGCGAGGATCGCGGCGTGGGGTTCGTGCCGCTGACCGCGCCGCAAGGCTCGACCGTGGCGCATTCGGACATGGCCGCGCGGCAGATCGAGGAGATCCTCTTCCCTTATGTCGAAAGCGGCGAGATCGAGACGGTGTTCACCTTTACCGGCTGGGGCGGGCGGCCGTGGCGCGCTTTCGTGGTGTTCCGCCTCGCCCCCTGGGAAGAGCGCGACCGCCCGATTTCCGGCCTCATTGGCGATCTCGCACCGCAAATGGACAAGGTCACCATTGCGCGGGGCTTCCCGGTGACGCCTGCGGGCCTTGGGTTGCGGGGCAGCTCGACCCCGGTGCGCGTGGTCATCGGCGGCCCCGATTTCGAGAGTGTCAAGGACTGGGCCAACGCGTTTCTTGCCCGCGCCGAAGATGTGCCGGGGCTGGTCAACCCCGAGATCAACTACGAGGAAAACCTGCCGCAGCTCGATATCGAGATCGACCGCGCCCGCGCCGACGATCTGGGCATTTCCGCCGAGGCGATCGCCGCGACGCTCCAAACCATGCTCGCCTCGCGCGAGGTGACGACATTTGTCAGCCGGGGCCGGGAATATCCCGTCCTCTTGCAGGCCGAACCCGACGACCGCCGCACCCCGACCGATATCGGCAACATCTTCCTGCGCACGGGCGACGGTGACAGGCTGGTGCCGCTGGGGTCGATCGTCAAGCTTGAGGAAAACGCCGCCGCACCGTCGCTGCGCCGGTTTGACCGGCTGCCCGCGATCCAGCTTTCGGGCGCGCTTGCACCGGATGCAGAGCTTGGCTCGGTGCTGGCAGAGCTTGAAGCCATCGCCGCCGAGATCCTGCCGCCCGAGGCCCAGCTGGGCTTTGACGGGCAATCACGCACCTACAAGGACACCGCAGGCGGGGCCAACCTCGTCTTTGTGCTGGCGCTCATCATCGTCTATCTGGTGCTGGCCGCGCAGTTCGAGAGCTTTCTGCACCCGGTGGTCATCATGCTCACCGTGCCCATCGGGGTGGCGGGCGCGATCTATGCCATGGCGCTGGGGGGGCTGTCGCTCAATGTCTATAGTCAGATCGGGATCATCCTGCTGATCGGGCTCATTGCCAAGAACGGCATCCTGATCGTGGAATTTTCCAATCAGTTGCGCGACGAGGGGCTCCCGGTGCGCGAAGCGGTGATCGAGGCCTCGGTGCTGCGGCTGCGCCCCATCGTGATGACGGCGATTTCCACCGTGCTGGGGGCGCTGCCGCTGGTGCTTGCATCCGGCGCGGGGGCCGAGAGCCGGATCGCCGTGGGCACCGTCATCATCGCCGGGCTGAGCCTTGCCACCGTGCTGATGCTGTTCGTGACGCCGGTGCTTTATGATCTGCTGGCGCGGTTCACGCGGCCGCGCGGGGCCGTTGCGGCCGAACTGGAAGCCGAGGTCGCGGGGCACAAGCAGCCTGCCGAGTGAAGATCCGCCGCCGACGGCTCTGGCCAATGGCGGCGCGCGATGCGATACAGGGCCTTGTGTCTGGTGGGGGCTGTCGTGCGGAAATCTCTGGCCCGGATCGTTGCGGTCTCGGTGGTGCTGGCAGGGGTCATGGCCCCGCCTTTGCACGCAGTCGAGGTGCGCCTGTCTGCCCCGCAGGCCCCCGGCAAATTCGCCGACCGGCTGCGCGCGGCCTTGCTCAGCATCCCCACCGCCGCGCAGGAAGACAGCACCGCGCAGGATCTGCTGGCCGCCGCACAGGCCGATTACGCCCGCCTTGTCGGCGTGCTTTATGCCGAGGGCTATTACGGCGGTGTCGTCTCGATCCGCGTGGACGGGCGCGAGGCCGCCGATATCCCGCCGCTCGCGCCGCCAGCCGCGATCGAGCGAATCGAGATCACCGTGATGCGCGGTGCCGGATTCCGCTTTGGCCGCGCAGAGGTGGCCCCGCTCGCCCCCGGCACCGAACTGCCCGAAGGTTTTCGCGAGGGAGAGCTGGCCAAGGCGGGACTCATCGGCGATGCCACGCGCGCAGGCGTGACGGGCTGGCGCGACGCGGGCCATGCCAAGGCGCGCATCGCCGCCGAGGATATCGTGGCCGACCACCCCCGCGCGCGGCTCGATGCGCGGATCGCGCTCGATCCCGGCCCGCGCCTGCGCTTTGGCGCGCTGGAGATCGACGAAGGCGACCGCCCGAGCCGCGTGCGCGCCGCGCGCATCCGCGAGATCGCCGGTCTGCCCACGGGGCGGGTGTTTTCGCCCGGCGAGCTGGACGCCTCGGCGAACCGCTTGCGCCGCAGTGGCGCGTTCGGCTCCGTGCGCCTGCAAGAGGCCGAAGCCCCCAACCCCGATGGCACGCTCGACATCACGGCGCGGGTGAGCGATGCCAAGCGTCGCCGCGTGGGCGTGGGCGCGGAATTGTCGTCGCTCGAAGGGGTGACGCTCTCGGGGTTCTGGCTGCATCGCAACCTCTTGGGCGGGGCCGAGCGGCTGCGCATCGACGTGGTGACCGGCGGGTTGGGCGGCGATTCGGGCGGCGAGGATTTCCGCGTCGGCGCGCGGCTCGACCGGCCTGCCACCTTTACCCCCGATACCGGTGCCTTCGTGCTCGCCAATATCGAGGAGCGCAATGAACCCGATTACCGCGAGCGCAAGGCCGAACTGGGCGGCGGGCTGACCCATGTCTTTTCCGACGAACTGACCGCCGAGGCGGGGCTTACCTACCGCTTCTCCGAGATCACCGACGCCCTTGGCAAGCGCGAGGTGCAGCACCTGCTGTTTCCGCTGCGTGCGACATGGGACCGGCGCGACGATCCGCTCAACCCCCGCGAGGGGCTGTATCTCGATATGGCCGTCACGCCCTTTGCCGGGCTCGATCAGGGCGGCGGTGGCGCGCGGCTCCTTGCCGATTTGCGCGATTATCTCACCCTTGACGAGGGCGGCCGCTTTACCCTTGCCGGGCGCGCGCAGCTTGGCTCTGTCGCGGGGGCAAGCGTGATCGACGCGCCCGCCGACACGCTGTTCTATTCGGGCGGCGCGGGCACGGTTCGGGGGCAGGGATACCAATCGCTCGGGGTCGATCTGGCACCGGGGATCACCGTCGGCGGGCGGTCATTCATGGGCGTCTCGGGAGAGCTGCGCGCCATGGTCGGCACGCGCGTGCAGGCGGTGGCCTTTGCCGATGCCGGGTTCATTGGCGAAAGGGCCCTTGGATCGGGCATCGGCGAATGGCAAGGCGGCGCGGGCCTTGGCGCGCGGTATTTCACGCCGGTGGGGCCGATCCGCGTCGATCTGGCCACGCCGCTCGATGGCGATGCGGGCCAGGATTTCGAGATCTATATCGGCATAGGACAGGCGTTCTGATGCGGTATCTTGCGATCATCCTTGCGCTTCTTGCGCTGCTGGCCGCGCCTGCGGTGGCCCAGGACAGCGGTGGCGGCTTTCTCGAACGCACGCTGGAGGACAGCCTGTCGGCCCCCGGTCGCGAGGTGCGCATCACCGGCTTTCAGGGCGCGCTGTCGAGCCGCGCGCAGATCGAGACGCTGAGCGTCGCCGATGCCGAGGGCGTCTGGCTGCGGCTCTCGGGCGTCACGCTCGACTGGACGCGCGCGGCGCTTCTGCGGGGGCGCATCGAGGTGGACCAGCTCGCAGCCGATGAGATCGCGCTGCTGCGCCCGCCCCTGCCCGCGCCGCGCCTCAGCCCCGAGATGGCGCAGGCACAGCCCTTTGCGCTGCCCGAATTGCCGGTGTCGGTGCGGATCGGCGCGCTGGAGGCCAGGACCATCGTCATCGGCGCGCCGGTGCTGGGCGAGGAGATGCGCCTCAAGCTGACCGGGTCGCTATCGCTTGGCGGCGGCGCGGGCGAGGCGCAGATCGTGGCAGAGCGCCTTGACGGCGCGCGCGGGGCCTTCGTGCTCGATGCAGGCTTTGACAACGCAAGCCGGGTTCTCGCGCTCGATCTCACGCTGGACGAGGGGCCGGGCGGGATCGCGGCCACGGTGCTGGGCCTGCCCGACCGCCCTGCCCTGGTGCTGAGCGTCGCGGGAGAGGCCCCGCTCGATGCCTATGCCGCCGATCTGCGGCTGGCCACGGATGGCACAGAGCGGGTGACAGGCCGCGTGACCCTGACCGGGGACGCAGGCGGCGGCACGCAGTTCGACGCGCAGCTTGAGGGCGATCTCACGTCACTCATGGCGGCGGAGTTCCGGCCCTTTTTCGGCAGCCGCAGCGCGCTTGATATGCGCGGCACGCGGGCGGCGGATGGCGCGCTCGATATCGCCCGGCTGCATCTGGAGGCGGCGCAGGTCACGCTTGAGGGCGCGCTCGCGCTGGATGCGGCAGGCTGGCCGCAAAGCCTTGACCTCACCGGGCAGATCGGCGACGGGGCTGCGCCGGTGCGCCTGCCGGTGGCCGGGGGGCCGGTCACGCTGCGGCAGGCCAGCATCACGGCGCGTTATGATGCCGCGCGGGGGGACCGCTGGCGCGCCGATGTGACGCTCTCGGATCTGGCGCAACCAGAGGTCACGATTGCCGGGGCGACCCTCTCGGCGCGCGGGCGGTTGAGCCGCGTCGCGCCGCGCGGCGTGACCGCGCTGACCGAGTTTGCGCTGGACGGTCTCGACCTTGCCGATCCGGGCCTGGCCGAGGCCGCCGGGGAGGCGCTCTCGGGTCATGCCAGCCTTGAATGGCGCGAGGGTGCGCCGCTTTTGTTGCACGGGCTGCGCGTGGTCTCGGGTGCCGCGACACTCGCCGCCAATGGCCGCATCGCGGCGCTGGCCGAGGGATTTCCGGTGTCGGGCAGCGCGCGGATCGACGCGCCCGACCTTGCGCGCTTTGCCGCGCTCACGGGCCTTGATCTGGCGGGCGCGGCAGCGGCAACGCTCACCGGCTCGGGCAGTCTTCTGGGCGGCGCGTTCGATCTGGCGCTCGAGGCCAAAACCGACGCGTTGGCGCTTGGAATCGCGCAGATCGACCCGTTGATTGCCCCGCCCGGCACGCTCGCGCTCAGGGCGCGGCGCGACACCACCGGCACCACGCTCGATGCCCTGCGCCTCGATAACGGCACGCTCAACGCCACCGCCCAGGGCCGTCTCGACGGCCAGAGCGGCGCGCTCGAGCTGACCGCCGCGCTAAGCGATCTGGCGCTTGCGGACCGCCGCCTTGACGGGGCTGCGCGGGTCTCGGGCGGGATCGGCTGGCAGGCGGGCGGGGCGGTCACGTTCACGGGCCTCGACATCGCCGCGATGGGGGCCAAGATCACCGCCGATGGCACCATCGAGCCAGAGGCCGAGGGCCTGCCCGTCACGGGCCGCGTGAGCCTGCGCGCCGATGACCTGGCGCGCTTTGCCGCGCTCACGGGGCGGCCGCTCAAGGGGCGTCTCACCGCCAGCCTGAGCGGCGAGGGCATGGCGGGCGGCGAGCGCCTAGATATCGCGCTCGACGCCGAGGGGCGTGGGCTGGCCACAGGGATCGCCGATCTTGACCGGCTGCTTGCCGGGCAGATCGAGCTGATGGCGCGCGCCGGTCGCACGGCGGAGCGGATCGCGATTTCCCAAATCCGCCTTGCCACCCCGCAACTGTCGCTCGACGCCCAGGGCGACGGCGCGGGCGGGCCGGTGCGGCTTGATGCGCGGCTGGCCGATCTCGGGCTGTTTCTGCCCGAATTTGCCGGGCCGGTCGCGGCCGGAGGCACGATCACGCTGCACGGCCCCGAAGCGCGGCGCATCGCGCTGGCGCTGGATGCCACCGGGCCGGGGGGCACCACGGCGCGGGTATCGGGCGATGTGCTCGATCACGGTGCGCGGCTCGATCTGGCGGCGGCAGGGCGATTGCCGCTGGCGCTGGTCAACGGGATGATCCGGCCCAATGCGCTTTCGGGCAGCGCGGCGTTCGACCTGCGGGCCAAGGGCGCGCCGGGGCTTGGTGCGCTCTCGGGTAGTATCGAGACGCGCGGCGCGCAGGTGTCGGTGCCGGGTGCCGGGCTGGCCATCGACGATCTCACCGGGGCCGCACAGCTTGGCCAGGGCCGGGTGCAAACCGATTTTACCGCGCGCCTGCGCGATGGCGGGCAGGTGCGCGTCTCGGGGCCGGTCTCGCTCGATCCGGGCCTTGACGGCGATCTGACGCTCGCGCTTGACGGCGCGGTGCTGACTGACCGGCTCCTCTATACCACCAAGGTGGGCGGCACAGTGACGGTGCGTGGCCCGCTTGCCGGGGGAGCACGGATCGGCGGCGGGATCGTGCTGGAGGAAACCGAGATCCGCATCCCCTCGGGGCTTGGCCCCGACAGCGCCACCCTGCCCGCGCTGCGCCATATCGGCGAGCCTGCCGCCTCGCGCGCCACCCGCGCGCGCGCGGGCCTTGTCGAGACGGTGACGCGCGACGCGCCCGCCCGCCCCTATGCGCTCGATCTGGCCATCAGCGCCCCGGCGCGCATCTTCGTGCGCGGGCGCGGGCTCGATGCCGAGCTTGGCGGGCAATTGCGCATCGGCGGCACCACCCAGGCCGTGGCCCCGACCGGTTTTTTCGGGCTGCGCCGCGGCAGGCTCGACATTCTCGGCAAGCGGCTTACCCTGACCGAGGGGCGCGTGACCATGCAGGGCTCGCTCGATCCGTGGCTGCGCTTTGTCGCCGAGACGGCGATCGACGACACCGATGTGCAGGTCATCATCGAGGGGCTGGCAAGCGCGCCCGAGGTGCGCTTTGCCTCGTCGCCGGACCTGCCGCAGGAGGAAATCGTCGCGCGGCTCATCTTCGGGCGCGGGCTTGAGACCATCTCGCCCCTGCAGGCGGCGCAGCTTGCCAGCGCGGTGGCGACGCTCTCGGGCGGCGGCGGCGGGCTGGTGGGGCGGTTACGCGGCGCTTTCGGCCTGAAAGATCTCGATGTCAAGCAAACCGCCACGGGCGACACCGAGGTAAGCGCCGGCACCTATATTTCGGACAAGGTCTATACCGAGGTCACCGCCGACAGCGCCGGGCGGCAGAAGATCAACCTCAACCTCGATATCTCGCGCAGCCTCACCGCCAAGGGCAGCGCGGCGAGCGATGGCGATACCGGGGTGGGGCTGTTCTTTGAGAAGGATTACTGAGGGCGGGCGGCTGGCCTGATCCGCGCGGCATCGCTGCCGTTTCCCGGCGGGGTGATCGCCGGGGGGCGGGGATCGTGGCCGTCACCGGGGCGCGCGATATGCAGGTCGGACAAGACTGCATCAGAGCCGGCCGGGGTCGTGAAAGCGGGAACTGCTTTCGCGTGAGTTTCTTGCGAAACTCCACTTCCCCTGTCCGTAGGGCACCGTGGACCTGAAAGACATTCCGTGCCAGATCGACCCCAATCATCACATCCTTCATTTCACCGTGCTCCTCTTTGCGTGGCTATCAACACCACGACCTTGGCACAGTGCAATGCCGTCAGGGAGAGCGGCAACCACTCCATCTGTTCCGGCCTCTCCCACAGTTTCGGCGACGTGCTGTAGAATCCCCCCCCCGCGCGCGCGCCGGCCTCTTCCCGGCCCGAATACCCCCGCCCGTGTCCCCGCATCACAGCCGCGCCAGAACCGCGCGTGCCGCGCGTAGCCCCGGTGCCTCGCCGCCCTCGCCCAGGCGCTGCATCGTGGCCTCCATCGCCGCCCGCTGCGCCTCGGGGGCCTCCATCAGCCGCAACAGCGCGGGTGCGATCGCCTCCGCGCGGCAGGCATGGCCGATGAATTCCGGCACCACCCGCGTGCCGCTCACCAGGTTGACAAGGGTGAGCGTGTCCACCCGGATCAGCCGCGACAGGATCATCCGGCTCAATGGGGCCATGTCATAGGCAATCACCATCGGCGTGCGCGCGTGGGCAAGCTCCAGCGACACCGTGCCAGAGGCCGCCAGCGCGAGGTCGGCTGCGTGAAAGGCACAGGCCTTCTCGGCGGCGTGGCCGGGATCCTCGGGCGACAGGATCAGGGGTTGCGCGGGCCAATCCGCCAGTGCCGCGCGCACCAGCGGGGCCATGGCGGCGGTGGTGGGCAGCACCAGCCGGGTCTCGGGCCGCGCCGCCAGCACCGGCGCCAGTGCCGCACCAAAGATCGGCGCGAGCCGCGCCACCTCGCCCCGCCGCGAGCCGGGCAGCACCAGCATCAGGGGCGCATCGCCGATCCCGTGGCGCGCGCGGAACGCCGCCAGCGCGGCCTCGTCGGGATGCGGCTCGGCCACCACCGGGTGGCCCACGAAATCGCAATCCATGCCCGCAGCCTCCATATAGGGCGGCTCGAACGGCAAAAGCGCCAGCACCTGATCGACATGGCGCGCCATTCGGGCCGCGCGCCCCGCCCGCCACGCCCAGACCGAGGGCGCGACGTAATGCACGATGCGAATGGCGGGGTTACGGCGGCGCACCTGCCGCGCCACGCGCAGGCAGAAATCGGGGCTGTCGATGGTGATAAGCACATCCGGCGCGGCCTCCAGCGCCGCCGCCACCGTCTCGCGCAAGCGGCGGCGCAGGTGCAGGTAGCGCGGCAGCACCTCCGCCAGCCCCATGACGCTCAGATCCTCCATCGGAAAAAGGCTGTGCAGCCCCTGCGCCTGCATCATCGGCCCGCCGATCCCGGCGAATTCCGGCGTGGCAAGCGCGCGCAGCCCGGCCATGAGCGCCCCGCCCAGCCGGTCGCCGGACGCCTCGCCCGCCACCACAAAGACCCTCACCCCTGCCCCCCGGCGGCGCGCACCCACAGGAAGAGGCCCGCGCGTGCCAGCGTCGCGATCACCTCCGCGCGCTCGATCACCATGACGCCGCCCGCCGCGATGACGATCCCCGCAAGCCCCGCCTGTGCGGCGCGCAGGGCGGTCTCGGGGCCGATCACCGGCATGTCCACGCGCATCTCCTGGCCCGGTTTGGGGGCCTTGTAGAGGAATGCGGGGGCCATGCCCGGCGCAAGCCCCTCCAGCATCGCATCGGTGCCGCGCGCATCCTCGCGCGCGATCACGGCAGTGCCGCGCACCACCACTGCCTGCCCCGTATCGGCGCGGCCCATCTCTGCCAGCGCGGCCTCGGCGGCCTTGATCCCGGCCCCGATCCCGGGCGGCAGCACCCCGACCGCTACTCCCGCCTCGGGCAGCAGGTCGGGCGCGATCGCGGCCGCGCCGATCACGGCGATGCCTGCTTCCTCGACAATCGCCACGATCTCGCGCAGGGTGCCATCGTCGCCGCGCGCCATCGCCGCCATCAGCCGGGGCACCAGCGGTGCCGTGGCCGCGTCGATCAGGGCAGGATCGACCGCGGGCCGCCGCATTGCGCCCGCCATGCAGAGCCGCGTGACGCCGCGCGCGCGCAAGTCCGCCAGCAGGCTGCCAAAGGTTTCCAGCCGAAAGCCAAGGCGCGGCAGATCGCCCACCACCTGCGACGGGAATTGCGTCACCTCGCAGATCACCGGCACCTCGCCGCGCGCCAAAAGCACCCGCACCAGATGCGGCGGCACGCCGCCCTGCCCGGCGATGAGCGCAAGGCCCATCGCCCTAGCCCTGACCGGGCGTGAGATAAGAGCGGTCCGAATGCGCGCTCACGAACTCGACAATGCGGCGCACATAATCGCTCTCGGTCTCCTCGCCCAGACGGCGGGCGCGATCCTGAAACGCTCCCTCGCCCTGCGCCAGCATCTGAAACGCGGCACGCAGTGCGGTGATATCGGCGCGCGGCACGCCGCGCCGCTTGAGCCCGACAAGGTTGAGCCCGTCAAGATAGCCGCGCGGCCCCTGCACGAGGCCATAGGGGATGACGTCATTGGTAACCATCGTCACCGCGCCGATGATCGCGCCCTGGCCGATGCGCACGAATTGATGCACCCCCGACAGCCCGCCGATGATGACATCATCCTCAAGCACGCAATGCCCGGCCAGCGCGGCATTGTTGACCACGATCACCCGGTTGCCGATCTGCACGTCATGGGCGATGTGACAGCCCGCCATGAACAACCCGTCATCGCCCACCCGCGTGACGCCGCCGCCGCCCTCGGTGCCGGTATTCATGGTCACATGCTCGCGGATACGGTTGCGCGCGCCGATCACCAGCCGCGTTGCCTCGCCGCGATATTTCAGATCCTGCGGGATCTCGCCGATGCAGGCGAAGGGAAAGATCACCGTATCCGCGCCGATATCGGTCTGACCGGTCACGACGACATGGGATTTGAGCGTCACGCCGGGGCCAAGCCGCACCTGCGGGCCGATATGGCAGAACGGCCCGATCCGGCAGCCCTCGCCGATTTCCGCCCCCGGCTCGATCACGGCGGAGGGGTGGATCATGGTCTCGCTCATCGGCCTATTCCTTCGGCATGTCCATCATCGCGGTAAATTCCGCCTCGGCGGCCAGCTCGCCCGCGACCTCGGCCAGGCCCGCGAATTTCCAGACCTTGCCGCCGGGCTTGCCACGGCGCGTCTCGACCTTCAGCTCCAGCACATCGCCGGGCACCACCATGCGGCGGAACTTGGCCGCCTCGATGGCCATGAAATAGACCAGCATGTTGCGATCCTCCAGCCCCAGCGCCGCGCCCACCATCACCGCCGCCGTCTGCGCCATCGCCTCGACGATGGTCACCCCCGGCATGATCGGATGTCCGGGGAAATGCCCCTGGAAATGCGGCTCGTTCATCGAGACGTTCTTGATCCCGCGCGCGCTCTGCCAGCCGTCGATATCGACCACCCGATCCACCAGCAGGAACGGGTAGCGATGCGGGATCAGCCGCTGGATGAGATGAATATCCGCAGATTTCAACGGCGCGCTCATGGGTTGTCCTCTCGGGGTTGCGACGCGATGTCCCTAGCAAGGGTGCCTGCGCGGCGCAAGCGTGGCGGGGGCTAGTCTCTGGCGGGGGCGTCGGGGGCGAGGTCGGGGGCGGGGGCGTCGGGGACCGGGGTGTCTGGGGCCTGCCCTCCCGTCGGCGAGGGCCGCACCTCGGGGCCAGAGCCTATGCCCGCGTCGATGCGCGAGATGGCAACATCGGTCACGTCAACCACATCGGCCCGCAGTATGACGCTGCGCACATCCACTAGCACCGCCGCCTCGGCCTCGCGCAGCAGATCGCCCAGCACCGGCTGCACCACGCGCATGAACTGCACCGGGGCAAGATCGCGCTGCCGCTCAAAATCGCGCGACAGCTGTTCGCTCTCGCGGCGCAGTTGCGTCACCTTGGTGTCAAAAGCATTGGCCTTGTCACGAAATTCGGCGGGCGGGGTTGTCGCGCGCAGTTCGGTCAGCGCCTTTTCCTCGGCCTCAAGCTCGGCCTGAAGACGCTGGCCATAGGCGGTCTCTGCCAGCAAACGCTCGATATCAATCACCAGAACGTCGCTTTTCACAACCCCGAGCTGTTGCGCCTGCACGGGCATCTGAATCGCCCCGAGGGCGAGGAGCAGCAGCACGAAAAGAGCCAGCGGTGCGCGCATCCTCAGAATTCGGTGCGAACCGTGAGGTTGAATTTCTGCTCGACATCCCCCCGCTCCTTCTGGAGCGCGTTGGAGAAGTTCATCCGAAGTGGGCCAAAGGGCGATTCCCAGAACACCGATACGCCCACCACATGACGCGGCTCGAACCCTGTCGAACTGACCTGCTGCACCGCCGGGCTGATGTTATCCACCCCCCAGATCGACCCGATATCGTAGAACGCACCGCCGGATATGCCATATTCATCTGGCAGGCCGAGCGGAAACTCCGCCTCGAACTTGACCGCCGCAAAATAATTGCCGCCAAGATGCTCGACACCCTCGACCGGCCCCATGCCGTTCGGCTCGAACCCGCGGATCACCTGGTTGTTGAAGCGGCTCGTGAAGCGGCTGTTCTGCCCGCTGTTGAACTCGATCGCGCCCGCCTCGACGATGGCGCGCACCACGACATCCTCGTTGAAAACCGAGGTCTGACCCACCAGCCTGGCCGTGGTCTTGATATACTCGTTGTCACCGCCAAGCCCGGCAAATTCCTGCCCGAAAGACAGCAATATCCCCGATTTCGGGTCAAGCCCCGTGCGGCGCGTGTCATAGCTGAAATCATAGCCGACCGCACTTGTCCACAAATCGCCCCGGTCGATCTCGTTCTGGAGAATACCGCTAAAGCCGTTGTAATCCGACATATCCTCGTAGCGAGCATTATAGAACAGGCCAAGCCGCCCGTTCTCGCCGGTGGGAAAGGTCAGGCTGGGGCGGAAAACGCCGATGGCGGTATCAAACTGGCTGTTGTCGTTGTCGGTTTCCAGGAATGCGAAATCAAGGCCAAACGCCACGTCCCGCCCGAGAAAGGCCGGTTCTACAAAGCCGATATTGTAGTTGAGCGTGTCGCCGGTGCCCAGGATGTTGAAGCTGAGCTGCTGCCCGCGGCCAAGAAAGTTGCGCTCTGTCACGCCAAATTGCAGGCCTAACCCGGAATTGGTCGAAAAGCTCGCCCCGACCGACACAGAGCCTGTCGTGGTTTCCTCGACCTTGGTTTCGATGACCACCTGGTCGGGGCGCGACCCTTCCCGAGCGTTGACATCGACATCCTCGAAGAAGCGCAGCGCGCGGATGCGCTCCGCGGCCTGGCGGATGGCGCGCGGGTTGAACGGATCGCCCTCGGCGGTATAGAACTGGCGGCGGATCACCCGGTCAAGCGTGGTGGTGTTGCCCTCGATGTCGATGCGTTCGACAAAGACGCGCGGCCCGCGCGTCAGCACGAATTCCACATCAAGCGTCAGGTCGCGATCATTGCGCGTGACACGCGGCTCGACCCGCAGGAAATCGACGCCCTGACTGACGCCCAGCCGCTCCATCCGGGCGATGGCATTCTCGACGATCTCGGGCGAATAGATATTTCCAGAGCGCATCTTGAGCGTGTCATGATAGGGTTCTGCATCAACGCCCGCGTAATCGCTGGTGGTGGTGATCTCGCCAAAGCGGAATTGCTGACCTTCCTGCACCGTGAAGGTGATGAAATAGGCATCTCGCTCGCGCGAAAGCTCGGAATTGACGCCGGTGACACGAAAATCGACATAGCCGCGCGAATTGTAGAAATCGGTCAGAACCTGCCGGTCAAAGGCCACGCGATCCTCGACGAAGGTGTCACTCTGGATGAAGGCGCGCAAAAGCCCCGCCTGCTTGCTCTGGATGGCACGTCGCAGGCGGCGGTCGGAATAGGCGCGGTTGCCCGAAAACCCGATGCGATTGATCTCGATCGCCTTGCCCTCGAACACCTCGAACACAAGATCGACCCGGTTGTCGCTGCGCCGGATCACCTTGGGGGTGACCCGC
Source organism: Roseovarius sp. UBA6217 (assembly GCA_002421985.1). Classification (GTDB taxonomy): domain Bacteria; phylum Pseudomonadota; class Alphaproteobacteria; order Rhodobacterales; family Rhodobacteraceae; genus Roseovarius. Next base: position 46,246 of record DISF01000016.1, read on the forward strand.
GCCGAAATGCGCCCGTTCTGGGCATAGGCCTCGGCGATGATGGCCGCGTCGCGTTCGGCCTGCGTCGGGCTGAAGACCTGCCGCGGCTTGCTCTGGATAAAGCCGGAAAGATCCTCGTTCTTGATCCTCCTGTTGCCCTCAAAGGCGATGCGGTTGATCGTCGGGAACTCGGTCACGCGGATCACGAGGCGATTGCCGCGCGGCTCAAGCTCGACCGTCTCGAAAAGACCCGAAGCGAGAATGCGTTGATAGGCGGCATTAAGCTCGCCCGCGCTCACCGTCTCGCCGCGGGCGATCCCCGAATAGGAAAGGATCGTATCCCCCTCGATTCGCTGGTTTCCCTCGATCGTGACATCGGTAAAGCGGTAGGTTTGCGCCTGCGCCGGCGCGCCGAGCAAGATCACGACAAGCCACAGCGCGGCGATCAAGAAGAAGAAGCCACGCTTGAGAAAGGCAGCAAGCGGACGAGCCGCAGTGAAATCGCTCATCGGTCAAACCCAGTCAGACACCCCATTGAGCAACGTCACTACCCGGTCTGCCGATGCTTGTCAAAACGCGAATGCCCGCGTCACAGCGTGCCCAGATATCCCGCCGCCATCAGCGCCACAACAAGCGTCGCGACAAACAGGAGCAAGTCGGCATTCAGCGCCACCAGCACGGTCGCCCCGCGATAGGCATGTTTGAGGCCGGTCATGATGCGTTCCTTTTCGCCAGAGAGTCGGGCACGGCACAGGATGCCCGCCCGCAATGGCGGATTTTTGCGCAGACCATGGCGAAAATGGGGCACACAGGGGTCAGACAGCGGGCAGGCTGCGGGCGCGCGACGGGTTACCGCGCCGCCATGAACGCCGTGAGCCGCGCCAGCCCCTCCTCGATATCGTCGGTGGCGCGCGCGTAGGAAAACCGCAGCGTGCCGGCACCGCGCACCGGGTCGAAATCAAGGCCCGGCGTCACCGCGACGCCCGCGCGCTCCAATATCTCGGCGGCCAGCGCGCGGCTGTCATCGGTGAGGTGGCGCACATCGGCATAGACGTAGAACGCGCCATCGGGCGGGGCGATCCGGTCGAACCCCGCGCGCGGCAACCCCTCCAGCATGAGCGCACGGTTGCGGGTATAGACCGCGCGGTTGGCCTCGAGTTCCTCGCCACACTCCATCGCCGCAAGCGCCGCGATCTGGCTGGCATGGGGAGGGCAGATAAAGAGGTTCTGCGCCAGCCTCTCGATGGTGCGCACGTGATCCTCGGGCACCACCATCCAGCCGATGCGCCAGCCGGTCATCGAGAAATACTTGGAGAAGGAATTGATGACATAGCACTCATCGGTGATCTCCAGCGCGCTCACAGCGGGGGCCTCGTAGTGCAGGCCGTGATATATTTCGTCGCTGATGAACTGCGCGCCGCTGTCTTGTGCCGCCCCGATCAGCGCAGAGAGCGCCGCGCGGTCCAGCATCGTTCCCGTCGGATTGCCCGGACTGGCCACCAGAAGCCCCGCCAGATCGCGCCCCGCCAGATCCTCTGGCACCGGTTGCAGGCGGTTCTCCGCCGAGGTCTGGATATCCACCGGCACCAGATCGAGCGCGCGCAGGATCTGGCGATAGCTGGGATAGCCCGGCGCACCGATGCCCACCCGCGCGCCCGCGTCAAAAAGCGCCGTGAACGCAAGGATGAACGCCCCCGACGAGCCCGGCGTGACCACCACGCGCGCGGGGTCGAGATCAACGCCATACCACTGTGCGTAATGCCGCGCGATGCGCGCGCGCAATTCCGGCAGCCCCAGCGCCACCGTATAGCCAAGCGCCCCCGCCTCCATCGCGCGCGCCAAAGCCGCCCGCGCGGCGGCGGGCGCAGGCGTGCCGGGCTGGCCCACCTCCATGTGGATGATCCGCCGCCCCGCCTCTTCGGCGCGGCGCGCGGCCTCCATCACATCCATCACGATGAACGGATCGACCTTGGATCGGCGGGCGCGGCGCATTACATTCCTCCTCAGGTTGGGGCGGCACGGGTCCGTTTCACTGGGAAAGGCAGGCAAGGTCAATGCAGAGAGTGCGGTTTTTCGCGGCGCTCCTCGCGGTCGTCATCACGCTTGGCACCCTGGGCGCGCCCGCGCGCGCCATCACGCTGCTGCGCGATCCCGATATCGAGCACGGCCTGCGCCAGCTCGCGGCCCCCGTGCTGCGTGCCGCCGGGCTGAGCGCCGAGCGCGTCGATATCCTCGTGATCGACGCGCCCAGCCTCAACGCCTTTGTCGTGGACGCCAATTCGATCTTTCTGCATTCGGGCCTGATCCTGCGGATGGACAACGCGGCCATGCTGCAATCGGTGATCGCCCACGAGGCCGCGCATATCGCCAATGGCCACCTGATGCGCCGCCCCATCAACCTGCGCAACGCCCGCACCGCCGCCGCCCTCGGCACCGCTCTGGCGGGGATCGCGGGGGCGGCGGCGGGCAGCGGCGAATTCGCGGCAGGGGCCGCGGCGGGAATTCAGGGCGCGGCGATGCGCAGCTTCTTCTCGCATACCCGCGCCGAGGAAAACGCCGCCGATACCAGCGGGATGCGCTTCATGCACGCGGCGGGGATCGACCTTTCGGGCGCGGTTCAGGTCATGGACCTGTTTCGCGGGCAGGAATCGCTTTCGGTGACGCGGCAGGATGCCTATGCGCGCACCCATCCGCTCTCGCGCGACCGCTTTCGCCGGGTGCGCGCGCTGGCCGAGGCGCAGGCAGGCAAGGCCGCGCCAAACCCGACGGCCGATTACTGGTTCGCCCGCGCCAAGGGCAAGCTTTCGGCCTTCCAGCGCGCCCCGAAATGGACGCTGGCGCGCGCGGGCGAGACCGGATTCGAGGAAATCCGCCTGATGCGCGAGGCGGTGGCCCATCACCGGCGCTCGGATCTGGGGCGCGCGCTGCCCGCAATCGACGGGGCCATCGCCGCGCGGCCGGATGATCCCTACCTGCACGAATTGCGCGGCCAGATCCTGATGGAAAGCCGCCAGATAAAGCCCGCCGTTGCCGCCTATGGGCGCGCCGCCGCACTCGCGCCGGACAACGCGCTCATCCTCGGTGCCTATGGGCGCGCGCTGCTGGCCGACGGGCAGGTGGAAAAGGCCGCGCAAATCCTCGAATCGGCGCGCGCACGCGACGGGCGCGACATCCGCCTGCTGCGCGATCTCGCGCAGGCCGAGGCGCAGATGGGCAATCGCGGCATGGCCTCGGTGCTGACAGCCGAACGTTATGCGATGGCAGGCCGCCTCAAAGATGCTAGTATCCACGCCAGACGCGCCAGCGACCTGCTGCCACGGGGCTCGCCCGGCTGGCAGAGGGCGCAGGATATACTGGTGGCGGCAGAGGCCGCCGAGAAACGGAGAAAGTGACCTTGCCCTACCGCCTTGTGACCGCCGCCCTGCTCGCCCTCGGCCTGGCGCTGCCCGCCCACGCGCTCGATCTGTCCACGCTGAGCGAGGCCGACCGCGCGATCCTGCGCGACGAGATCCGCGCCTACCTGCTGGAAAATCCCGAGGTCATCATGGAGGCCGTGGCCGTACTCGAAGAGCGCCAGGCCGCCGGTCAGGCCGAGACCGATGTCGCGCTGGTGCGCGCCAATTCGGGCGCGCTCTTTGATGCGCCGGACGACTGGACCGGCGGCAATCCGCAGGGCGACATCACGCTGGTCGAATTCATGGATTACCGCTGCGGCTATTGCCGCCGCGCCGTGGCCGAGGTCGAGGGCCTGCTCGATGCCGATGGCAATATCCGCCTCATCCTCAAGGAATTCCCGATCCTCGGGCCCGAGTCGGTCGCCGCGTCGCGCTTTGCCATCGCCACGAAACAGGTGGCGGGTGATGCCGCCTACAAATCGGTGCATGACGCGCTCATGTCCTATACCGGCGCGATGAACGTGGCCGGGTTCACCCGGCTTGCCGATGCGCTCGGGCTTGACGCCAATGCCATCACCGCCGCGATGGACAGCGACGCCGTGACCGAGGTGATCGCCGCCAACCATGCGCTTGCACAGCGGCTGCGCATCAACGGCACGCCCGCCTTCGTGATGGAGGACCGGATGCTGCGCGGCTACCTGCCACAAGAGCACATGCAGCAGATCGCCGAAGACATCCGCGCGCAATAGATGATGCATATCGTATGGTCCGTCGCGGTGGCGCTGCTCACGGGCAGCGCCGCAATCGCGCAACAGCCGCCGCCGCAATCGCGCAGCCCCCTGGGCGAGGCAATCCGCGACGCGCTGATTGCCACACCCGAGATTCTGCCACCCGGCCCCGGCCTTGGCCTTTCGCGCGCGCCGCTCGATCTTTATGGCGAGGACATCGCCCGCGATCTCGACGTGCTGAGCCACGCCGCGCCCCACCTTTTCAGCGCCGATCAGCCCGGCTTCGGCCCCAGGGGCACCGCGACCCGCATCGCGCTGTTCACCCGCGCCGATTGCCCCGATTGCGCCACCGCCATGCAGGAATTGCAGGTGCTGGCCGACCGGATGGGCTTTCGCGTGGCGCTGTTCGATCTCGCGCGCGATGCTGCCCTCGCCCGCGATCTCGGCCTCGACATGGCCCCCTCCTACGTCATGCCCGACAGGATGCTGCGCGGGCTGATGCCTGCCATCGTGCTCGAACGCTACCTGTCGGAGTGAGCGCGCCCCGCAAGGCCCCTTTCCCCCGGCACCCCGATCGCATAAACACGCGCGCAAAGTGACCGCCGAGGGAATCCCAGCCGATGCAAGAGCCAGCCATCACGCCCGACCTGATCGCGGCCCACGGGCTCAAGCCCGAGGAATACGACCGTATCCTCGACATCCTCGGTCGCGTGCCGTCCTTTACCGAGTTGGGCATTTTCTCGGCCATGTGGAACGAACATTGTTCCTACAAATCCTCGAAGAAATGGCTGCGCACCCTGCCCACCTCCGGGCCACAGGTCATTTGCGGCCCCGGCGAGAACGCGGGCGTGGTGGATATCGGCGACGGGCAGGCGGTGGTGTTCAAGATGGAGAGCCACAACCACCCCTCCTATATCGAGCCCTATCAGGGGGCCGCGACCGGCGTGGGCGGCATCCTGCGCGACGTGTTCACCATGGGCGCACGCCCCATTGCGGCGATGAATTCGCTCAGCTTCGGCGCGCCCGACCACCCCAGGACACGCCAGCTTGTGCATGGTGTGGTCGCAGGCGTGGGCGGCTATGGCAACTGTTTCGGCGTGCCCACGGTGGGCGGCGAGGTGCGGTTCGATCCGGCCTATAACGGCAACTGTCTGGTCAACGCCTTTGCCGCGGGTCTCGCGGATGCGGATGCGATCTTCTACTCGGCGGCCAGCGGTGTGGGCATGCCGGTGGTCTATCTCGGGGCCAGGACGGGGCGCGACGGGGTGGGCGGCGCGACGATGGCCAGCGCCGAATTTGATGACAGCATCGAGGAAAAGCGCCCCACCGTGCAGGTGGGCGACCCGTTCACCGAAAAGCGCCTGATGGAGGCGTGCCTCGAGCTGATGGCCACCGGCGCGGTGATCTCGATTCAGGATATGGGGGCGGCGGGCCTGACCTGTTCTGCCGTCGAGATGGGCGACAAGGGCGGGCTTGGCATCCGGCTCGATCTTGACCGCGTGCCGCAGCGCGAGACGGGCATGAGCGCCTACGAGATGATGCTGTCGGAATCCCAGGAGCGGATGCTCATGGTGCTGCGCCCGGAAAAAGAGCCGCAGGCACGCGCCGTGTTCGAGAAATGGGATCTCGATTTCGCCATTGTCGGCGAGACGATTCCCGAGGACCGTTTCCTGATCCTGCACGGCAATACGGTCAAGGCCGATCTGCCCCTTTCGACGCTGGCCTCATCCGCCCCCGAATATGACCGCCCCTTTGTCGAGACCAAGGCCCCCGCCCCGCTCGACCCCGAGAGCGTGCCGGGGATTGACCCCATCGACGGGCTGCGCGCGCTTCTGGGTTCGGTCAACTATTGCTCGCGGCAATGGGTGTATGAGCAATATGACACGATGGTCATGGCCGACACGGTGCGCACCCCCGGCCTTGGCGCCGGCGTGATCCGGGTGCATGGCGCGGGCAAGATGCTGGCCTTTACCTCGGACGTGACGCCGCGCTACGTGGCCGCCAACCCCGAGGAGGGCGGCAAGCAGGCGGTGGCAGAGGCCTATCGCAACCTCACCGCCGTCGGCGCGGTGCCGCTCGCCACAACCGACAACCTCAATTTCGGCAATCCCGAGAAGCCCGAGATCATGGGGCAGTTCGTCGGCGCGCTGCGCGGCATCGGCGCGGCCTGTGCCGCGCTCGACATGCCGATCGTGTCGGGCAATGTCTCGCTTTATAACGAGACCGACGGCGCGGCGATCCTGCCCACGCCGACCATCGGCGCGGTGGGGATCATCCGCGACCCCGAGACGGCGATTCTGGGTCACGCCCGCGAGGGCCATGTGGCGCTTCTCTTGGGCGAGACGCGCGGGCATCTGGGGCAATCGGCGCTGCTGGCAGAGGTGTTCAACCGCGCCGAGGGTGACGCGCCGCCTGTCGATCTTGAGGCAGAGCGCCGCCACGGCGAGTTCATCCGCGCCAATCACGCGCTGATCAAGGCTTGCACCGATCTTTCCGATGGCGGGCTGGCGCTCGCGGCCTTCGAGATGGCCGAGGCGGCGGGTGTGGGCGTCCATCTTGACGCGGACGACATGGCGACGCTTTTCGGCGAGGATCAGGGCCGCTATCTCATCGCCTGCAATTTCGATCAGGCCGAGGCGCTGATGACCGCCGCCGGTCGCTCGGGCGTGACGCTCGCAAGCGTCGGGCGTTTTACCGGCGACGCGGTGTGTTTCGGGCGCATCAGCGCCCCGCTTGCCGAGTTGTCGGCGCTCTACCGGGGGGCATTCGCAAGCACCTTTGCCTAGTGTTCGCCACCTGACACAAAGTGCCCGCTGCTTCACGGGGGAATGCTCATGGCCTGAAGGCGACGTTTGCATCTTGCCCCCCGCGCGGAATCAAGGCGCGCTTGCGCGCCGCCGCGCGGGAGTTATCGGCACGGGCGCGCGCCGCTCAGTAATCGGCGATCACGCCCTTTTCGGTCACGATCATGTCGAGCGGCTGATCGGTCGGCTCCAGCGGCAGGCCGTGGGCCTCTTGCGCGGCCCAGGCAAAGCCCACGGCCAGCGTCGGGCGGCGCGCGCGCAGCATCTCCAGCGTGCGGTCGTAGAAGCCGCCGCCATAGCCCAACCGCCCGCCCGCACGGTCAAACGCCACCAGCGGCACGATGAGAATTTCCGGCTCGATGAAGCGGTCCGCCGCGGGCACCATCGCGCCGAAAGGACCCTCGCGCAGCGCGCAGCCCGGCTCCCAGAGCGAGAAGCGCAGCGGCAGCCCCGCGCCCTCGATCACCGGCACGGCTACGGGGCCATGTGCCGCCGCCTCGGCCATCGCGGGCAGCGGGTCTATCTCGGTGCGGATCGGCATATAGCCCGCGAGCGGCACCCCGCGATAGCCCGCCAGAACCAAAGACAGATGCGCCGCGGGGGCCGGGTGGCCTGCCCCGTGCGCAGCCTTGCGACGGGCGAATGCGGCCTTGCGCGCCGCCGCCTTGCGCAGGGCCAGCCCGCTCATAGCAGCACCACCGAGGCCAGCCCGAGAAAGGCGAAAAAGCCCACCACATCGGTGATCGTGGTGACAAACGGCCCCGAGGCCAGCGCCGGATCAATCCCGAACCGGTCAAGCGCCATCGGGATGACGATGCCCCCCAGCGCGGCGGCCATCAGCGTCAGGAGCATCGCCACCGCGATCACCGCCGCCAGCAGCGGCACCCCGAACCACAGCCCCACCACACCCGCCATCACGATACCGAACACCGCCCCGTTCGCGCCGCCCACGGTCAGCTCGCGCAGCACCACCCGCAGCGCGTTGCGCGCCGTCAGGTCGCGCGTGGCGAGCGCGCGCACCGCCACCGTCATCGTCTGGGTGCCGGCGTTGCCTCCCATCGAGGCAACGATCGGCATCAGCACCGCCAGCGCCACCATCTGGTCGATGGTATCGGCGAATTGCTCGATCACCACCGAGGCGAGGATCGCGGTCAGCAGATTGACGAAAAGCCAAATGGCGCGGTCGCGGATGGTCTCGGTCAGGCGGCCGAAAAAGCCGCCCTCCTCGCCGACACCGGCAAGGCGCAGGATGTCTTCCTCGTTCTCCTCATCCAGAACGGTCATCGCGTCGTCGATGGTTATGACCCCCACCAGCCGCCCCTCTTCATCCACAACGGGCGCGGAAATGAGGTGATACTGGTTGAAGGCATAGGCCACATCGGCCTCTTCATCGGTCACCGTGAAGGTGTGAAACGTCTCCTCCACCAGATCGCGCAGCGGGGTTGTCCGCCGCGCCGCCATGATCCGGCCCAGCGCGACATTGCCCACCGGGTGCAGGCGTGGATCGACCAGCGTGACGTGGTAGAACTGTTCCGGCAATTCCTGCGCGCCGCGCATGAAGTCGATCACATCGCCCACGCACCAATGCTCGGGGGCCATGACCACCTCGCGCTGCATCAGGCGACCGGCGGAATATTCCGGGTAGGTCAGCGATTGCTGCACCGCCAGACGGTCGGCGGCCTCGAGAATGTCGAGAATCGCCTCCTGCTGCGCATCTTCGAGATCCTCGACCAGATCGACCACGTCGTCGGAATCAAGCTCGCGCACCGCCTCGGCCAGAACCTCGGGATGCAACAGCCCGATCACCTCCTCGCGGATCGATTCGTCCAGCTCCGACAGGATGTCGCCATCGAATTCCGGCCCGTAAAGCGCGATGAGGCGCCGCCGCGCGCCGCCGCTGATCTGCTCCAGAAGGTCGGCGATGTCGGCGGCGTGCAGCGGCTCGGTTTCGGCCCAGAGGCGGGGGCGGTCCCCCTCCTCGACCGCCTCCATGATACGCGCGATGCGCGCATCGCTCAGCGTGTGCGCGTCTTCCTCTGCGGCGTCGGCTTCGGGCGGCAGGTCTTTGTCCGTCTCGGCCATGCGGCCCTCCCCTCGCTGCTTGGGCTGGTTCTCCGGCCCCGTGATTACTGACTGTGCGCGCTGAAAACAATCGCATTGCGCCCGTGGCGGGGGGCACGCGCGCTCTGGCAGAATCGCCCGTGTTCATGCTAGGTCTTGCGGCATGAGCACGCCCGCCCCCAATATAAGCGCTACCGCCCCGCGCATCCGGCAGCTTGACGAGGCCGCGATCAACCGTATCGCCGCCGGTGAGGTGGTCGAGCGCCCGGCCTCTGCGGTCAAGGAATTGATGGAAAACGCGCTCGATGCCGGGGCGACCCGGATCGAGGTGGCGGTGGCCGGTGGTGGCAAGACGCTCATCCGCATCACCGATGATGGCTGCGGCATCGCGCCCAAGGATCTGCCGCTGGCGCTGGCGCGTCACGCCACCTCCAAGATCGACGGCTCTGACCTGCTCGATATCCATTCCTTCGGTTTTCGTGGCGAGGCGCTGCCCTCGCTCGGCGCGGTCGGGCGGCTCACGATCACGTCGCGCGCCGAGGGCCATGAGGCCGCCGAAATCACCGTCGCGGGCGGGCAGATGGGCGCGGTGAGGCCCGCCGCGCGCGGCCCCGGCACCACGGTCACGCTGCGCGATCTCTTTTACGCCACCCCCGCGCGGCTCAAGTTCCTGCGCTCGGAACGGGCCGAGGCGCAGGCGATATCTGACACCGTCAAGCGCCTTGCCATGGCAGCACCCCGCGTAGCGGTCACGCTGCGCGATGTCTCGGGCGGCGGCGAGGGGCGCGTGATCTTTCGCGCCGAGGCCGAAACGGGCGATCTGTTCGATGCGCTCTCGGACCGGCTTGCCCGGATCATGGGGCGCGAGTTTACCGATAACGCGCTGCGGATCGACGCCACCCGCGAGGGGCTGCGCCTCACGGGTTATGCGGCGCTGCCGACCTATTCGCGCGGGGCTGCGGTGGCGCAATATCTCTTCGTCAATGGCCGCCCGGTGCGCGACCGGATGCTGGCGGGTGCGCTGCGCGCGGCCTATCAGGACGTGCTTGCGCGCGACCGGCACCCGGCGGCGGCGCTCTTTCTCGACTGTGATCCCCATCTTGTCGATGTGAACGTGCATCCCGCCAAGGCCGAAGTGAGATTCCGCGATCCCGGCCTTGCGCGCGGCCTCATTGTCTCGGCCCTGCGCCATGCGCTCGCAGAGGCCGGGCATCGCGCCTCCTCGACCGTGGCGGGGGCCACGCTGGGTGCGTTCCGCACGCCGGGTCACGCGCAGCCCTACCAGATGGATCGCCCCTCGGCGCAGGCGCGCAACATTGCCTATCAGGCGCAGGCCCCCGGCTTTGCCGAAATGGCCGATAGCTGGAGCGGACGGGTCGAAGAGGCCCCGCAAGGGGGCGAAGAGACCCCCGCCACCGCCCTGCCCCTTGGCGGCGCGCGCGCGCAGATCCACGAGAATTACATCATCGCCCAGACCGAGCGCGGCATGGTCATCGTCGATCAGCACGCCGCACACGAGCGGCTGGTTTACGAGCGCCTCAAGGCGCAGGCCGAGAGCGGCATCGCAGCGCAGGCGCTACTCATCCCCGAGATCGTCGACCTGCCCGAGAGCGATTGCGCCTGGCTGATGGAGCACGCCACGGATCTTGCCACGCTCGGCCTTGCGATCGAGCCTTTCGGGCCGGGAAGCCTTGCCGTGCGCGAGACCCCGGCGATATTGGGCGAGGTGAACGCCGCCGCACTCCTGCGCGATATCCTTGACGAGTTGCGCGACACAGGCGCAAGCGAGGCGCTGCGCGCGCGCATCGACGCGGTGCTGTCGCGCATGGCCTGTCACGGCTCGGTCCGCTCGGGCCGCAGGATGAGCGCCGAGGAGATGAACGCGCTCTTGCGCGAGATGGAGCGCACGCCCAAATCCGGCCAGTGCAATCACGGGCGGCCCACCTATGTGGAATTGCAACTGACTGATATAGAACGGCTTTTCGGGCGCACATGATCCAGATCGGTCCCTATGCGCTTGATCCGTCCGACCCGCTCACCCTTGCCGCGCTGATCGGCGGGGCGGCGGTCTTGCTGATCCTTCTGTTGCTCATCGCGGCCTTGCGCGCCGCCACCCGCTCGGCCCGTCTGGCCGAGCCGCTGGCGCAGCAGATGATGCAGCTTGGGGCACGGGTGCAGGGGCTCTCGGACGGGCAGCATCAGCTAGCGGGCGGGCTCAACCATGTGTCAGAGGCGCAGGCGGCAGCGCAAGCGCATATGCTGCGGCTGATGGAGCAGCGCCTGGCCGAGGTTGCGGGCCAGATGACCGAGAACCTGCAAGGCTCGGCGCGCCGCACCGCGCAATCCCTGGGCGATTTGCAACAACGCCTGCAAGCCATTGACCGCGCGCAGGACAATATCACCAAACTTTCGGGCGATGTGCTGTCGTTGCAGGACATCCTCAGCAACAAGCAGACGCGCGGGGCCTTTGGCGAGATCCAGCTCACCGATATCGTGACCAAGGCGCTGCCTTCGGACAGCTACACGCTTCAGGCGACGCTCTCGAACGGTCGCCGCGCCGATTGCCTTATCCACCTGCCCAATCCGCCGGGGCCGATTGCCATCGACAGCAAGTTCCCGCTGGAGGCCTATGAGGCCCTGCGCCGCGCCAAGACCGAGGGCGAGTTGGCCGAGGCCGCCCGTTTTCTGCGCAGCTCGGTGCGCAAGCATATCAAGGACATATCCGAGAAATACATCATCGAGGGCGAGACCGCGGACGGCGCGCTGATGTTCCTGCCGTCCGAGGCCGTCTATGCCGAGCTGCACGCCAATTTCCCCGAGGTGGTCCGTGACGGCTTTGCCGCGCGCGTCTGGATCGTGTCGCCCACCACCTGCATGGCCACGCTCAACACCATGCGCGCGATCCTCAAGGATGCCAGGATGCGCGCACAGGCCGGTGCGATCCGGCGGGAATTGGGGCTGCTTTTTTCGGATGTCGAGCGGCTGGGCGCGCGGGTGGAGAACCTTGACCGGCACTTCACGCAGGCGGCGAGGGATGTCGCGGAGATCAGGATTTCCGCCGACAAGGCCAGCCGCCGCGCGCGGCGTCTCGACAATTTCGATTTCGAGGACCTGGCCCCGGAAAGCGACAGCGCCCTGCCGGGGCCGGCGGCGGGGATGGGCTGAAACCGGGGTCTTTTGCGGCGAGGATCGCGCATGATTCCCGCGCCGCGAGGTTTCGCGCGGTCATTGGCCCACTTTCCTAAGATCGAATGCTGCAATATAGACTTTTATTCGATGCAAAATAGAATGTCGCGCGACACCGCCACAGGAGACGCCCATGCACTTTGCCCTCAGCGAGGAACAGACCGCCATTTTCGACATGGCCCATGCCTTCGGGCAGGAGCGGATCGCGCCGCACGCCCGCGAATGGGAGGCGGCGGGCACGATCCCGAAAGAGCTTTGGCCCGAGATCGGCGCGCTTGGCTTTGGCGGGCTTTATGTGAGCGAGGAGGCGGGCGGCTCTGGCCTCACGCGGCTTGACGCGACGCTGGTCTTCGAGGCGCTGTCGATGGCCTGCCCGGCGGTGGCGGCGTTTTTGTCGATCCACAACATGTGCGCCAAGATGATCGACAATTTCGCCAGCGCCGAGATGAAGGCGCGTGTGCTGCCCCGCGCGACAGCCATGGAGGCAGTGCTGTCCTATTGCCTGACCGAGCCGGGATCGGGCTCGGACGCGGCCGCGCTGCGCACCCGCGCCGAGCGCACCAACGAGGGCTATACGCTCAACGGCAGCAAGGCGTTCATCTCGGGGGGGGGCTATTCGGACGCTTACGTGGTCATGGTGCGCACCGGCGGCGACGGCCCCAAGGGCGTCTCGACCGTCTATGTCGAGGATGGCACCGAGGGCCTGAGCTTTGGCGGGCTGGAGGACAAGATGGGCTGGAAGGCACAGCCGACGCGGCTGGTTCAGTTCGACAATTGCAACATTCCGGCCGCGAATCTGGTCGGCGAAGAGGGCAAGGGCTTTATCTATGCGATGAACGGGCTGGATGGCGGACGGCTCAACATCGCGGCCTGTTCGCTGGGTGCGGCGCAGCAGGCGCTGGACATGACGCTGCGCTACATGGCCGAGCGCCGCGCGTTCGGCAAATCCATCGACCAGTTTCAGGCGCTGCAATTCCGCCTTGCCGACATGGAGATCGAGTTGCAGGCCGCGCGCACCTTCCTGCGGCAGGCGGCGTGGAAACTTGACACCGGCGCGCCCGATGCCACCAAATTCTGCGCAATGGCCAAGAAATTCGTGACAGAGGCGGGTTCTCGCATCGTCAACGGGTGCCTGCAACTGCATGGCGGCTATGGCTATCTCGCCGATTACGGGATCGAGAAACTGGTGCGCGATCTGCGCGTGCATGAGATCCTTGAGGGCACCAACGAGATCATGCGCCTGATCGTGGCGCGGCAGATGCTGGCAGACCAATGAGCGGCGATATCCATATCCGCAAGGAGGGGCGCGCGGGGCGGATCACGCTGACGCGGCCCCGCGCGCTCAATGCGCTGAGCTACGATATGTGCACGGCCATCGAAGGGGCGCTTGACGCATGGCGCGAGGATGACGCCGTGGCGCTGGTGCTGATCGACGCCGAGGGCGACAAGGCGTTTTGTGCGGGCGGCGATATCCAGCAGCTATACGACACGGGCCGCGCGGGCGATTTCGCCTATGGTCGGCGGTTCTGGGCGGATGAATACCGGCTCAATGCGAAAATCGCGCGCTATCCCAAGCCCTACATTGCGCTGATGCACGGCTTTGTCATGGGCGGCGGCGTGGGGGTGTCGTGCCACGGCGCGCACCGGGTGGTCTGCGAGAGCACGCAAATCGCCATGCCCGAATGCGGCATCGGTCTTGTGCCGGATGTGGGCGGGTCGCTCTTGCTGGCGCGCGCGCCGGGGCGGCTTGGGGAATATCTGGGCGTGACGGGTGCGCGTATGGGGCCGGATGATTCTATTTTCGCAGGCTTTGCAGACTGTTACGTGCCAAAGATCAAGTGGCCCGAGCTGATCGCGACCTTGGTTGAGAGCGGCACGACCGAGGCCATCACAGCGATGTGCGAGACGGTGCCGCAAGGGGGGCTGAGCGGGCTTCAGGCGCAGATCGACGCCCATTTCGGCGGCGAGACCTTGCAGGACATCGTCAATTCGCTGCGCCATGATGACAGCGATTTCGCCCGCGACACGCTCAGGACGATGGCGCGCAATTCGCCGCTGTCGATGGCCTGCGCGGTCGAGATGGTGCACCGGCTGCGCGACCCCGGCGCAGAGATCGAACGCGCCCTTGGCCTTGAATACCGCTTCACCTGGCGGGCGATGGAGCAGGGCGATTTTCTGGAAGGGGTCCGCGCGGCGATCATCGACAAGGACCGAAAACCGCACTGGAAACATGGGCTTGACAGCCTGCCGGGCGCGGCGGTGGCGCAGATGCTGATGCCTTTGGGCAAGGATGCCCTGACACTGGAACAGGAGGAGACACAATGAAGATCGGATTTATCGGGCTGGGCAATATGGGCGCGCCGATGGCGGCCAACCTGGCCAAGGCCGGGCACGAGGTGGTGGGCTTTGACGTGACAGCCCCCATGCCCGAGGGCGTCAGCGCCGCCGCGAGTGCGGCAGAGGCGGCCAAGGGCGCGAAGGTGGTCATCACCATGCTTCCCAATGGCGATATCCTGCGCCGCGTGGCGGCCGAGGTGATCCCGGCGATGGACAAGGGCGCGGTGCTGCTTGATTGCTCCACCGTCGATGTGCAATCGGCGCGCGATGTGGCCAAGGACGCGGTGGCGGCGGGGCTTTTGGCGCTCGATGCGCCGGTATCGGGCGGCGTTGGCGGGGCGGCGGCGGGCACGCTCACCTTCATGGTGGGCGGCGACGAGGCGGGCTTCAGGATTGCCTCGGAACTCTTTGACATCATGGGGCAAAAGGCGGTTCATTGCGGCCCCTCCGGCAATGGGCAGGCGGCCAAGATCTGCAACAACATGATCCTCGGCGTGACCATGATCGCCACCTGCGAGGCCTTTGCCCTTGCCGACAAGCTGGGCCTTGACCGGCAGGCGATGTTCGACGTGGTCAGCACATCCTCGGGCTATAGCTGGTCGATGAACGCCTATTGCCCCGCGCCGGGTGTCGGCCCCAAATCGCCCGCCGACAACGATTACAAGCCGGGCTTTGCCGCCGATCTGATGCTCAAGGATCTGCGCCTCTCGCAGCAGGCGGCAGAGGCGGTGGATGCCGATACGCCGATGGGGCGCGCGGCCTGCGACCTTTATGCGCAATTCGTCGAGGCCGAGGACGGGGCGGGGCGCGATTTCTCGGCCATGCTGCCGCGATTCGAGGGCCGCGGGCGCGGCTGATGGGCTGGCGGGCGCGCGCCACCGGATTGCCACCGGTCGAGGGCGCGGCGGCGGCGGCGCTCGACCGGCTCACGCCCGTGGAGGTGCCCGAGGGCGCGGTGCTGTTTCGCCCCGGCGAAGCGGTGAAGGGCTTTGTCATCGTGTTGCGGGGGCGGGTCGATGTCTATCTCACCGGGGTCTCGGGGCGGGAAATCCTGCTTTATGAGGTGGTTCCGGGGCAAAGCTGTGTGCAATCCACGCTTGGGCTGATGGGCGGCGAGGAGTATTCCGGCGAGGCGGTGGCGCGCGCGCCATCGGAAATCGTGCTGGTGCCGCGCGAGTTGTTCCTGCGGCTGATGGACGAGTCCCCGGCCTTTCGCCGCTTTGTCTTTGCCGCCTTTGCCGCGCGGCTGCAATCCATGATGCACCTGCTTGACCGGGTGGCGTTCCAGCGGGTCGAGACACGGCTGGCGGCTTGCCTGCTGGATCGCGCAGAGGGCGGCACGCTCGACGCCACCCATGCCGAGATCGCGGTGATGATCGGCACCGCGCGCGAGGTGGTCTCGCGCCGGCTTGATGTGCTGGCGCGGCGCGGGATCGTGGAACTGGCGCGCGGGCAGGTGCGGATCAGGGATGCGGACGCACTGCGCGAGATCGCCGCGCTGGCAGAGTAGTGCCGCCCCTTTCCCTTTCCCTTGCCCTTGGCCGCGATATATTGCACCACGGCACAAACACATTGGCACCAGCAAACGACGCGATCTGAAGGACCGGGCGACATGGCGGACGGAACAATCGACATCAACGCGAAACCAACCGAAGAGATCTCCGTGCGCGAGACCTTTGGCATCGACACCGACATGATCGTGAAGGGCTTTGCCACCCGCACCGACCGTGTGCCCGAGTTCGATTCGACCTATAAATTCGACCCCGACACAACGCTGGCCATCCTCGCCGGGTTTTCGCATAACCGCCGTGTGATGATCCAGGGCTATCATGGCACCGGCAAATCCACCCATATCGAGCAGGTGGCCGCGCGGCTCAACTGGCCCTGCGTGCGCGTCAACCTTGACAGCCATATCAGCCGGATCGACCTTATCGGCAAGGACGCGATCAAGCTGAAGGACGGCGTGCAGGTGACCGAGTTTCACGAGGGCATCCTGCCCTGGGCGCTGCGCAACCCCACCGCGATCGTGTTCGACGAATACGATGCGGGCCGTGCCGATGTGATGTTCGTGATCCAGCGCGTGCTGGAGGCCGACGGCAAGCTGACGCTGCTCGATCAGAACGAGGTGATTACGCCCAACCCCTATTTCCGCCTCTTTGCGACCGCCAACACGGTGGGCCTGGGTGACACGACCGGGCTTTATCACGGCACCCAGCAGATCAACCAGGGCCAGATGGACCGCTGGTCGCTGGTGGCCACGCTCAATTACCTGAGCCACGATGCAGAGGTGGCCATCGTGCTGTCGAAAAACCCGCTCTACAACACCGCCGAGGGGCGCAAGACCGTGAGCCGCATGGTGACGGTGGCGGATCTCACGCGCACCGCCTTCATGAATGGCGAACTCAGCACGGTGATGAGCCCGCGCACCGTGATCGCCTGGGCGCAGAACGCCACCATCTTCCGCAACGTTGGCTATGCGTTCCGGCTCACCTTCCTCAACAAATGCGACGAGTTGGAGCGCCAGACCGTGGCGGAATTCTACCAGCGTTGCTTTGACGAGGAACTGCCGGAAAGTGCTGCGAATGTGAGCCTGCGGTGACGCGGCCGGGCGTATCAGAGATCGGGCTTGGCCGCGTCTTCGAGCGCCTCGACCCGCGCATCGAGCGCGTATTGGTGCCCGGCCATCAGGGTCATGATATGGGTCACGCCGTCGATGCGCGCATCAACCCCGTCAAACCGCTCGTCGATCTCATCAAAACGGCGTCCGATCTGCGCGAACTGCTCGCGCATTTCGCTGCGCATCTCCTGCAACAGCTTGATGGTGTGGTTCTCTGGCGTGTCCGGCATTTGGTGTCTCCCTGCCTTTTCAAGATAAGCGCGCGCGCCCATCATTGCAAACGCGCGATTAATATTTCGCTAATCCCCACACTCAGGGTCGCGATCTCATGAGCAAACCCACCGACAACCCCGCCGATCCGTTCAAGAAAGCGCTCGCCAACGCCACCAAGGTGATGGCCGACGACTCTGACCTGACGGTGAGCTACTCGGTCGATCCCAGCGGGCTTTCGGGCGATTCCATGCGCCTGCCGCAGGTGAGCCGCCGGATGACCCGCGAGGAGGTGCTGCTTGCGCGCGGCACGGCGGATGCGCTGGCACTGCGGCACAGGTTCCACGACGAGGGCGTTCACGCCCGCTATGCGCCCCCCGGCGACATGGCGCGCGACCTTTACGAGGCGATGGAGACGGCGCGCTGCGAGGCCGTGGGCGCGCGCGACATGCCCGGCACCGCCACCAATATCGACGCGAAGATTGCCGCCGATGCGGCGCGCCTCGGCTTCGAGCGGATCACCCGTTCCGCCGATGCCCCCCTGCCCGCCGCCGCCGGATATCTCATCCGCCACCTTGCCACCGGCCGCGACATGCCGCCGGGCGCACAGAACGTGATGGATCTGTGGCGCGGCTTCATCGAGGAACAGGCCGGCGGCACGCTCGAGGCGCTGCAAGAGACGCTGGCCGATCAGGCGGCATTCGCGCGCTTTGCCCGCAAGATCATCGAGGATCTGGGCTATGGCGACCAGTTGGGCGACGACCCCGACCGCCCCGACGAGGATCAGGAAGACGAGGCCGAAGAGACCGGCGAGGAGGACGATCCCGACAGCCAGGGCGAGGATGACAGCGAGGGCGACGAGGCCGAGGCCGACCCCGAGCGCGACCAGGACGACCAGCAAGACGCGCAACAGGCGCAGGTGAGCCAGGACGAAATGGCCGATCAGGAGATGGACGAGGAGGCCGAATTGCCCGAGGGCGAGGCCCCGCTCGATCCGCCGCCGCCCCCGCCCGCATCCGAGGCAGATCCCGGCTACATGGTCTATGACACCACCCATGACGAGGAAATCCGCGCCGAGGAGCTTGCCGACCCGGTCGAGCTTGAGCGCCTGCGCGCCTATCTCGATCAGCAGTTGGAGCCATTGAAGGGCGCGGTGAGCCGCCTTGCCAACAAGCTGCAACGCCGCCTTCAGGCGCAGCAGAGCCGGTCATGGGAATTCGATCTCGAAGAGGGCATCCTTGATGCCGGCCGCCTTGCGCGGGTGGTCGCCAACCCCACCACCCCGCTCAGCTTCAAGATGGAAAAGGATACCGAGTTCCGCGATACGGTGGTGACGATTCTGCTCGACAATTCCGGCTCGATGCGCGGGCGGCCCATTTCCATCGCCGCGATCTGCGCCGATGTGCTGGCGCGCACACTGGAGCGGTGTTCGGTCAAGGTGGAGATCCTCGGCTTCACCACCCGCGCCTGGAAAGGCGGGCAGAGCCGCGAGGCGTGGCTCGCCGCGGGCCGCCCGCAACTGCCCGGCCGTCTCAACGATCTGCGCCACATCATCTACAAATCTGCCGATGCGCCGATGCGGCGCACGCGCGACAATCTGGGCCTCATGATGAAAGAGGGGCTGCTCAAGGAAAATATCGACGGCGAGGCGCTGGAATGGGCGCACAGGCGCACCGTTGCCCGCCGCGAGGCGCGCAAGATATTGATGGTGATTTCCGACGGGGCCCCGGTGGATGACAGCACGCTCTCGGTCAACCCCGCGAATTACCTCGAAAAACACCTGCGCAACGTGATCGCGATGATCGAGCGCCGCAAACAGGTGGAATTGCTCGCCATCGGCATCGGCCATGACGTGACGCGCTATTACGAGCGCGCGGTGACGATCACCGATGCCGATCAGCTTGCGGGTGCGATGATCGAACAACTGGCCGCGCTTTTCGACAGCGACCCGCGCGCGCGTGCCCGCGTCATGGGCATAAGGCGGGCGGGCTGAGCGGTGCCCGTCACCATTGACAGCCTCAAGGGCCTTGGGGGCCTTGCCTTCGATCAGATCATCGACGTGCGGTCGCCTGCCGAGTTTGCCGAGGATCACATCCCCGGAGCCATCAGCCTGCCGGTGCTCTCGGATTCCGAGCGCGCGCGCGTGGGCACGATCTATGTGCAACAGGATCGCTTTCTTGCCCGCAAGATCGGCGCGGCGCTGGTCGCGCGCAACGCCGCCGCCCATCTCGAAGGGCCGCTGGCGGACCGCTCGGGCGGTTGGCGACCGCTGGTCTATTGCTGGCGCGGGGGGCAGCGCTCGGGTTCGTTCACCGTGATCCTGCAACAGGTCGGCTGGCGCGCCGATGTGATCGCGGGCGGCTATCGCAGCTATCGCAGGCTGGTGGTGCAGGCGCTTTACGAGGCCGCCTTTCCCGCGCGCGTCGTGCTGATCGACGGCGGCACCGGCACCGCGAAAACACGGCTTCTGGCGCATCTGGCAGAGGCGGGCGCGCAGGTGATCGACCTCGAGGCCATGGCCGCGCATCGCGGATCGGTCTTTGGCCTTGTGGGCCACGCTCAGCCCGCGCAAAAATCGTTCGAGAGCGCGCTTGCCGACGCGATGACCGCGCTCGACCCCGCGCGCCCGGTCTTTGTCGAGGCCGAAAGCCCGCGCATCGGGCGCATCACCCTGCCCCCCGCGCTCGCCACCGCGATGAGACAGGCGCAAGGCATCCGCATCGACGCGCCGATGGCGGCGCGCGTCGGCCATATCCTCGCCGAATACCAGGACCTGATCGCCGACCCGGACCGGCTTGATGCGATCCTGTCGCGGCTGGTGCGCTATCACGGTCACGCGCAGGCCGACGCATGGCGCGCACTCGCGGCGGCGGGCGATTTCGCGCGGCTGGTGGAAGAGCTGATCGCCACCCATTACGACCCGCGCTACCGCCGCATGAGCCGCACCGGCGCGGATGAGGTGCTCCCCCTGCCCGACCTGAGCGATGCCACCCTCGCCGCCACGGCGCGCCGGTTGGCCGAGACCCACGGCTAGAGCATGTTGCGCAAAAGTGGGAACCGGTTTTGCGCAGAAAAACATGCGACCACAGAAGGTTAAAGTGGGTCGCGTGAATGCGAATGAACGCGACGCGCACTAGAGCGGGATTGTGCACGTCGCAAGCGATTTTGAGTCGCCGGGGGTTTCAACACGATCGGCCCGTCGCACCGCATCCCGAAGCAGGTCAGGCCGGAACATCCTCGGGCAATATCGGTCAGGTGTCGCATACCGAATGTTCGGGCCACGCGAATCCCCCCGCTGCGGCAGCGGGTCGTCTGTGTCGGGCAGCGACCAGTGGAATTCGCGTCCCGACAGTGATAGAGACACCCGATACCCCCAAGGGAGGAGCGCAGGATGCAAAAGGACGATCCCGAAAACGTGCTTGGCGGAGCGCTTGCGCCCTGCTCGATGGAGCCGGTGACCGGGTTCTTTCGTGATGGCCATTGCAACACCTGCGCCGAGGATCGCGGCAGCCACACGGTCTGCGCGGTGATGACCGCCGAATTTCTCGCCTACTCGAAATATGTTGGCAACGACCTGAGCACACCGCGCCCCGAATTCGGCTTTGCCGGGCTGAGGCCGGGGGATCAGTGGTGCCTGTGCGCCGCGCGCTTCCTGCAAGCCCATGACGAGGGCTGCGCGCCGCAGGTGCGCCTTGCCGCAACCCATGCGCGCGCGCTCGATATCGTGCCGCTCGCGGTGTTGCGAGAGCACGCGGCGGCCTGACAGGGGGGCAAAACCCCGCGCGCAGCCCGATCACCCCGGCCGCGTCACTCCGCCCCGCCAAGCCGGGCCAGCACCGCGCCGGTGTCTATCCCGGCGATGGCCCCCGCCACGCGCCCGCGCGACGTGCCCAGCCGTGTGGCGATATAGGCACCCGACACCGCGTCCGGCGCGTGGCGCATCAGCACCGAGGCGGTAAGCAGCGTGGCAAGGCTCTCGGCATACCAGCGCGCCTGCGCCTCCTCGGGCAGCCGGGGAAAGCGCTGCATATGCGCCTGCATCGCCGCGTCAAAGCGCCGGTCCTGCCCCGCCACCGCGCCAAGCTCGGCGCTGAGCACCTCGCCCGCCGCAGGTTCTCGCCGCAGGGTGCGCAGGATATCAAGGCAGATCACGTTGCCAGAGCCTTCCCAGATCGAGTTGAGCGGGGCCTCGCGGTAGAGCATGGGCAGGGGCGTATCCTCGACATAACCCATGCCGCCCAGCGCCTCCATCGCCTCGTAAACCACGCCGGGGCAGAGCTTGTTGCCCAGAAATTTCGCCAGCGCCACGCCAAGGCGCGCAAACGCCCGCGCCTGTGCTCCGCGCCCGTCAAAGGCGCGTGCCACATGCAGGCCAAGCGCAAGCGTGCCCTCCCAGTCAAGCGCAAGATCGGCCAGAACGGCGCGCATCAAGGGCTGGTCGATGAGGCGTTTCTGAAAGGCCGAGCGGTGGCGCGCCCAGTGATGCGCCTCGGAAAGCGCGGCGCGCATCAGTCCCGCCGGGGCCATGGCGGTATCGAGCCGCGTGTGATGCACCATCTCGATAATCGTGCGCACGCCGTCACCCTCTTCGCCCAGCCGGTGCGCCAATGCCCCGTGATACTCGATCTCGGCCGAGGCATTGGCGCGGTTGCCCAGCTTGTCCTTGAGCCGCTGGATATGGATGGCGTTGCGCCCCCCGTCGAGCCAGCGCGGCACCAGAAAACAGGTGAGCCCCCCGCCCGCCTGCGCCAGCGTCAGGAATCCGTCGGACATCGGCGCAGAGCAGAACCATTTATGCCCCGTCAGGCGGTAATGATCGCCCTCGGGCGCGGCCCGCGTGGCATTGGCGCGAATGTCAGAGCCGCCCTGTTTTTCGGTCATCGCCATGCCCATCGTCGCGCCACCCTTGCGCGCCAAGGGCCGCGCTGCGCGATCGTAAAGCCGCGAGGTGAGCTTGGGCACCCATGTCTGAAACAGCGCCGCATCGGCCTTGAGCGCGGGCACGGCGGCATAGGTCATGGTCATCGGACAGCACACGCCCGGCTCCACCTGGGACATGAGATAGACCATGGCGGCATGGGTGGCATGACCGCCCTTCGCCCCCTCCCACGGAATCGCGGCATAGCCCGCGCCGATACCCGCCTGCATCAGCCGGTGATAGGCGGGGTGAAAGCGCACCTCGTCAAGCCGTCGCCCGCCCGCATCGAACAGCACCGCCTCGGGCGGGTGGCGGTTTGCCTCGCGGCCCATGGCGCGCATCTCGCCGGTGCCGATCATCGCGCCGAAATCCCCGAGCCGCGCGGCATCCGCCCCCGCCGCGCCCGCGTGATCGCGCAAGCCCGGATCGCTGCCCCACAGGTCGAGATCGCCGCGCGGCGCGGGCTGGTTGGTGACCTCGTGGGTGGGGAGCAGCGCGCGGGCGGGGCTTGCGGGGCTGTCTGGCATCGGCATTCTCCTTCGCGGTGCCAAGGCTACGCCCCGCCGCCGCGCGAGGAAAGGGGAAAGGGGATTCACAAGCCGCACCGCCTGTGGCATGGTTGCACCCATAACGTGGCGACAAGACCGCGTTTGAGGAGCCGAGCATGACTTCAGGAAGCCACCCGTGGAGCGCCCTTGCCGGGCTGACCGTCGCGTTTTTCATGGCAGTCTATTTTGCCTATGCGGCGGTGCAGGGCGATTACGGCCTGTTCCGCCGCGCCGAGATCGAGGCGCAGAATGCCGAGCTTGCGCGCGAGCTCGCCACGCTGAAAAGCGAGGTCGCTCGGATGGAAAACCTCACCCGGCGGCTGTCGGATGACTATCTCGACCTCGATCTTCTGGATGAGCAGGCCCGCGACGTGCTCGGCCTCTTGCGTGGCGACGAGATCGTGATCCGCTGAGGCGGCCCCCCTCCCCCCGGCAAATTCGGTCTCGCCACAAAAGCGGGATTGGTGTAATGAATGGTTTAACGCTAAACCATCTCCGCCACCAACGAGGAGCACCCCATGCCTCCCAGAAAAAGCGCCGCGAAACCAAATGTTTCCGCCGAAGACCTGACCCAGTATTACCGCGACATGCTGCTGATCCGCCGATTCGAGGAGAAGGCCGGCCAGCTTTACGGCATGGGTCTGATCGGCGGGTTCTGTCACCTTTATATCGGGCAGGAGGCTGTTGTCGTGGGGCTTGAGGCCGCCGCCGAGGAGGGCGACCGCCGCATCACCACCTACCGCGATCACGGGCATATGCTTGCCTGCGGGATGGACCCAAAGGGCGTCATGGCCGAGTTGACGGGCCGCGAGGGTGGCTATAGCCGTGGCAAGGGCGGCTCGATGCATATGTTCTCGACCGAGAGGCGCTTTTACGGTGGCCACGGCATCGTCGGCGCGAACGTGCCGCTTGGCGCGGGGCTGGCCTTTGCCGACAAATACCTTGGCAATGACCGTGTGACGTTTACCTATTTTGGCGATGGCGCGGCCAATCAGGGGCAGGTCTACGAGACCTTCAACATGGCCGCGCTTTGGGCGCTGCCGGTGATCTTCGTGATCGAAAACAACCAGTATGCGATGGGCACCGCGCAGAAACGCTCCACCTCCAGCCCTGACATCTACCACCGCGGCGCGGCCTTCGGCATTCCCGGCGAGATGGTGGACGGCATGGATGTGCTCGCCGTCAAGGCGGCGGGCGAAAAGGCCGTGGCGCATTGCCGCGCGGGCAAGGGCCCGTATATCCTCGAGATCAAGACCTATCGCTATCGCGGCCATTCGATGTCGGATCCCGCGAAATACCGCACCCGCGAAGAGGTCCAGAAGATGCGCGACGAGAAGGACGCAATCGAGCATGTCCGCGAGTTGCTGCTGTCCGGCGGCCTTGCCACCGAGGACGACCTCAAGGCCATCGACAAGGAGATCAAGGATATCGTCAACAAATCCGCCGAATTCGCCAAGGAAAGCCCCGAGCCCGCGCTTGAAGAGCTGTGGACCGACATCATCGCCGACGTGGCCCCGCAGGAGGAAGCCACCCAATGACCGCGCCGCAGGAATTGATCATCGAACATCTCAAGCGCATTCAGGATCGCCTCGCCCGTCTCGAAGGCGGCCAAGTGGAAATCCTGTCCGAAATTCGCCAGCAAAAGGTGCATCAGGCGGCTTTCCTGCAAGGCGAGGCCACGCAGGACGGGCGCATTGCCGAGCTTGCGGCCCGGCTTGCGCGCATCGAACAGCGCCTTGACCTGCGCGAAGACATCTGAGGAGGAGAGACGACCATGACAACCGAAATTCTCATGCCCGCCCTCTCGCCGACGATGGAGGAGGGCACCCTTGCCAAATGGCTGGTGAAGGAAGGCGATAGCGTCAAATCGGGCGATATCCTCGCCGAGATCGAGACCGACAAGGCGGTGATGGAATTCGAGGCCGTCGATGAGGGAGTGATCGGCAAGATCCTCGTGGCCGAGGGCACCGAAGGGGTAAAGGTCAACACGCCGATTGCCGTGCTGCTGGAAGAGGGCGAAAACGCCGATGACGTTGCCAGCGCCGCGAGCGCCCCGGCACCGCAGACGACCGAGGACAAGGCAGCGGCCCCGAAATCCGCCCCGGCGCAGGCCAAGACCCCGGCCGCGCCGCAATCCGACACCAGCCCCGACTGGCCCGAAGGCACCGAATTGCAGAAGATGACCGTGCGCGAGGCGCTCAACGCCGCCATGGCCGAGGAGATGCGCCGCGATGACACGGTGTTCATCATGGGCGAGGAGGTGGCCGAATATCAGGGCGCCTACAAGATCACCCAAGGTTTGCTGGATGAGTTCGGCCCCAAACGCGTGATCGACACGCCGATTACCGAGCACGGCTTTGCCGGGATCGGGGTGGGCGCGTCCTGGGGGGGCTTGCGCCCCATTGTCGAATTCATGACCTGGAATTTCGCCATGCAGGCGATCGACCATATCATCAACTCTGCCGCCAAGACGCTTTATATGTCGGGTGGCCAGATGGGCAGCCCGATCGTGTTCCGCGGCCCCAACGGTGCCGCCGCCCGCGTGGGTGCCCAGCACAGCCAGGATTACGCCGCCTGGTATGCGCAGGTGCCGGGGCTGCGCGTGGTGCAGCCCTATTCGGCCGCCTGCGCCAAGGGCCTCCTGAAAAGCGCCATCCGCGACCCGAACCCGGTGGTGTTTCTTGAAAATGAAATCCTCTATGGGCGCTCTTTCGAGGTGCCCAAGCTGGACGATTTTACCATCCCCTTCGGCAAGGCCAAGATCTGGCGCGAGGGCAGCGATGTCACCATCGTCAGCTTCGGCATCGGCATGACCTATTCGCTCGAGGCCGCCGAAAAGCTGGCCGAGGACGGCATCAGCGCCGAGGTGGTAGACCTGCGCACGCTGCGCCCGATGGATACCGACACGGTCATCAGATCGGTGATGAAAACCAACCGCTGCGTGACCGTGGAAGAGGGCTGGCCGGTGGCCTCCATCGGCAACCACATCTCGGCGGTGCTGATGCAAAAGGCGTTCGATTATCTCGACGCGCCGGTGATCAACTGCACCGGCAAGGACGTGCCGATGCCCTATGCCGCCAATCTCGAAAAGCTGGCGCTGACCTCGACCACAGAGGTGATCGACGCCGTGCGCCAAGTGACCTACCGCTAAGGAGAGACGCGATGCCCACCGAAATTCTCATGCCCGCCCTCTCGCCCACGATGGAAGAGGGGACGCTCGCCAAATGGCTGGTGAAGGAGGGCGATACCGTTTCCGCGGGCGATCTGCTGGCCGAGATCGAGACCGACAAGGCCACGATGGAATTCGAGGCGGTGGATGAGGGGGTGATCGGCAAGCTCTTGGTGGCCGAAGGCTCTGAGGGGGTGAAGGTCAACACGCCGATTGCCGTGCTGCTGGAGGAAGGCGAGAGTGCCGACGATATTGGCCGAGCGAGCGCCCCGGCCAAGACCAAGACCAAGACCGAGACCGAAGCCCCGGCAGCCAAACCCGCCGAGGCCGCGCCAAAGCCCGAAAGCGCCGCCAAAACCGCCCCCTCTGCCCCGAAATCCGCAGGGGGCGACCGCATCTTCGCCTCTCCGCTCGCGCGCCGCATCGCCGCCGAGAAGGGCTTGGATCTGACGCAGATCAGCGGCTCCGGCCCGCATGGCCGCATCGTCAAGGCCGATGTGGCGGGCGCGAAACCCGCCGCCGCCAGGGACGCCGCCAAACCGACCGAGACGGCCCCTGCCCCGGCGGCCCCCTCCGGCCCCTCGTCGGATGCCGTCGCCGCCATGTATCAGGGCCGCGACTATGAGGAGGTCAAGCTTGACGGGATGCGCCGCACCATCGCCGCGCGCCTCACACAAGCCAAGCAGACCGTGCCGCATTTCTACCTGCGCCGCGAAATCCGCCTTGATGCGCTGATGAAACTCCGCGCCGAGCTGAACGCGCAGCTCGCGCCGCGCGGCGTCAAGCTCTCGGTCAACGATTTCATCATCAAGGCCTGCGCGCTGGCGTTGCAGGCGGTGCCCGATGCCAACGCGGTCTGGGCGGGCGACAAGGTGTTGAAGCTCAGGCCCTCGGACGTGGCCGTGGCCGTGGCGATCGAGGGCGGGCTGTTCACGCCGGTTCTGCGCGATGCCGAGATGAAATCGCTCTCGGCGCTTTCGGCGGAGATGAAAGACCTCGCCAAACGCGCCCGCGACCGCAAGCTTGCCCCCCATGAATATCAGGGCGGCACCTTTGCCATTTCCAACCTCGGCATGTTCGGGATCGAGAATTTCGACGCCGTCATCAACCCGCCGCATGGCGCGATCCTCGCCGTCGGCGCGGGGCTGAAAAAGCCGGTTGTGGGCCGCGATGGCGAACTCACGGTGGCCACGGTCATGTCGGTGACGCTCTCGGTCGATCACCGGGTGATCGACGGGGCGCTTGGGGCCGGACTGCTGGAACAGATCGTGGGAAACCTCGAAAACCCGCTGGTGATGCTCGCCTGATCGACATCGGGATGGCGTTTCGCGACGGCGACGACGGATGAGGTGAAGGCCTGTGTTTCGCTCCGGTCGTTCTGTCGGGTTCGGGGCGGGCCTGTGCCCGATCCCGGCCAGGGTAAAACAAGGAACGGCAATCACCGGGACGGGCGCAAACCTTCCTCGGCGATGGCCGTGTCGGGATCGACGCCGACAGGGGTGAAAATCTCATCCGCCCCATCGCTTTCAATCGCAAGAGTGCACTGTTTGCGGGTCATGATGAAGGGGGCGCTGCCTGGGGCCGCATTGCGTCTGATCGAGACCTGCAAGATCAATGGCGTCGGGCCTTTCGCCTGTCCCAAGGCAACCCTGACCGCCGTCGCGAATGCGCACCCCCAAAACCGCATCAACAATCTGCTGCCCTGGAACCTCGATCCGTCACGCTGAACCCCGCTGCCCCCCGGCGAGCGCTGACAACTGTTCTGCCGCCGTCAAAAACACTCTTCCTGCTTCGAAGACTTGGCGATCAAAGGTTTCCGGTGGTTTGACCGCGCTGCTTGCTTCCCTTACTCTGCCGCCACCTTGCGCGCGCTCAACATGTCCTTGAGATAGCGGCCGGTATGGCTGCGCTCGACCTCTGCCACCTCTTCGGGCGTGCCCTCGGCCACGATCTCGCCGCCGCCATCGCCGCCCTCGGGGCCGATGTCGATGATATGGTCGGCGGTCTTGATGACGTCGAGATTATGCTCGATCACCACCACCGAATTGCCCTGATCGACCAGTTCGTGCAGCACCTCCAGAAGCTTCTTCACATCCTCGAAATGCAGCCCCGTGGTCGGCTCGTCGAGGATATAGAGCGTGCGGCCCGTGGAGCGTTTGGCGAGTTCCTTGCTGAGCTTGACCCGCTGCGCCTCGCCGCCCGAAAGCGTCGTCGCCTGCTGACCCACCTTGATGTAGCCAAGGCCCACGCGCATCAGCGCATCCATCTTTTCACGGATTGACGGCACGGCCTGGAAAAATCCCTGCGCCTCCTCCACGGTCATATCAAGAACGTCCGCTATGCTCTTGCCTTTGAAACGGATTTCCAAAGTTTCGCGGTTATAGCGCGCGCCTTTGCAGGTCTCGCATTCAACATAGACATCGGGCAGGAAATGCATCTCGATCTTGATCACCCCATCGCCCTGACACGCCTCGCAGCGCCCGCCCTTGACGTTGAAGCTGAATCGCCCCGGCTTGTAGCCGCGCGCCTTGGCCTCTGGAAGCCCGGCGAACCAGTCGCGGATCGGGGTGAAGGCCCCGGTATAGGTGGCGGGATTGGATCGCGGCGTGCGCCCGATGGGGCGCTGGTCGATGTCGATCACCTTGTCGAGATGCTCCAGCCCCTTGATCGTCTCGCAGGGCGCGGGCACCTGCCGCGCGCCGTTGAGGCGCATCGACGCGGTCTTGAACAGCGTCTCGATGGTCAGCGTCGATTTGCCCCCGCCCGAGACCCCGGTGACACAGACGAATTTTCCCAGCGGGAAATCGGCGGTGACCGATTTGAGATTATTCCCTGTCGCATTGACAACGCGCAGTTTTTTCTTGTTGCCCTTGCGGCGCTTGGAGGGAATGGCGATCTCGCGCGCGCCCGACAGGTATTGCCCGGTGAGCGAGGCGGGATCGGCCGCGACTGCCTCCGGCGTGCCGTGGCTGACCACCCGGCCCCCGTGCACGCCCGCGCCGGGGCCGATATCGAAAACGTAATCGGCGGTGCGAATGGCCTCCTCGTCATGCTCGACCACGATCACGGTATTGCCCTGATCGCGCAGGTTGCGCAGGGTCTCCAACAGCCGCCCGTTGTCGCGCTGATGCAGCCCGATAGAGGGCTCGTCGAGCACGTAGAGCACGCCAGTCAGCCCCGATCCGATCTGGCTCGCCAGCCGGATGCGCTGGCTCTCGCCGCCCGAGAGCGTGCCCGCGTTGCGCGACAGCGTCAGGTAATCGAGACCGACATTGACCAGAAACCCCAGCCGTTCGCGGATTTCCTTGAGGATGGCGCGCGCGATCTCGTTTTTCTGGGTGCTCAGATGCTCGGGCACCGTCGCGCACCAGTCATGCGCCTCGCGGATCGACATCTGCACCACCTGGCCCACGTGCAGGCCCGCTATGCGCACCGCCAGCGCCTCGGGGCGCAGGCGGTAGCCCTCGCAGGTGCCGCAGGGGCGGTTGTTCTGGTAGCGCTCGAATTCCTCGCGGATCCACGCCGAATCCGTCTCGCGATAGCGCCGCTCCATATTGGGGATCACCCCCTCGAACACGCGGTTGACGTTGTAGACGCGGCCCCCCTCGTCATAGCGGAACGTGATCTCCTCCTCGCCCGAGCCGTAGAGGAACACCTGTTTCACATGGGCGGGAAGGTCGCGCCACGCGGTCGCCTTGTCGAATTCGTAATGCTTGGCGATGGCGTTGATGGTTTGCGTGAAATAGGGCGATTTGCCCTTGCGCCAGGGCGCGATGGCCCCGTCGGTGATTTTTAGCGCCGCATCGGGCACGATGAGCTTTTCATCGAAAAACAGCTCCACCCCCAGCCCGCCGCAATCCGGGCAGGCCCCGAACGGCGCGTTGAAGGAAAACAGCCGCGGCTCGATCTCGGAGATGGTGAAGCCACTGACCGGGCAGGCGAATTTCTCGGAAAACGTGATCCGCTCCGGCTCGCCCTCGGTCGGCGCGGTCTCCAGCACGGCAATCCCGTCGGCCAGATCGAGCGCGGTGCGGAAACTGTCGGCGAGCCGCGTCTCCAGCCCTGGCTTGACCACCAGACGATCCACCACCACGTCGATATCGTGGCGGAATTTCTTGTCGAGCACGGGCGGGTTGTCGAGCTCGTGAAATTCCCCGTTCACCTTCACGCGCTGAAACCCCGCCTTGCGCAACTCGATGAATTCCTTTCGGTATTCTCCCTTGCGGTCGCGCACGATGGGGGCCAGAAGATAGGCGCGCGTGCCCTCCTCCATCGCCATCACGCGGTCCACCATGTCCTGAACCTGCTGCGCCTCGATGGGCAGGCCGGTGGCGGGCGAATAGGGCGTGCCGACGCGGGCAAACAAAAGCCGCAGATAGTCGTAGATCTCGGTCACCGTGCCGACGGTGGATCGGGGGTTCTTCGATGTGGTCTTCTGCTCGATGGAGATCGCCGGCGACAGCCCGCTGATATGATCGACATCGGGCTTTTCCATCATGTCGAGGAATTGCCGCGCATAGGCCGAGAGCGATTCGACATAGCGCCGCTGCCCCTCGGCATAGATGGTATCAAACGCCAGCGACGACTTGCCCGAGCCGGAAAGCCCGGTAATCACAACCAGTTGGTCCCGCGGAATATCCACGTCGATATTCTTGAGATTATGCTCGCGCGCGCCGCGCACCGAGATCGTCTTGAGTTCGGCCATCCTGACCCCCTTGCCACCGCTCATGACATAGAGGAGTGCTGCGAGTCGTCCAAGCCAAAATTGTGAACAAAGAATGAACGATTGGAAACGAGGCGTCGCGCCTGTCATCCCTTGCCCCGTCATCCCCGCCTACGCGCGGACTCCTAGCCGGGGAAGCTGCGTCGCCCCCCGTCGCGAGAGACGAACCGCCACAATAGGACGTGAGCTATGGTGCGCCTAGCACTGGCAGCGAAGCGTCTAGCGGCATCAGATGGTCTTCAAAATGGTCTTCACGGATCGACCCGAGACAGACCGCTTGCGCCGTCCTGATGAACTCGAAATGTGCTTCTTCAACGTCCGAGAGCATTGTGATGTGCGCCCGTTCTATGGATTCAGCGAGTCGCCGCTTACATGCGATTGCCAACTGGCAGGATGCGAGATCGGTGCCTTGGTGCACTACCAAAAGATCAATGTCATAGGCCGCTTTCTTATTGTCGAAAGCCGACCCGAAGCCATAGACGGTGACGCTGCGCGTCACAGCCAACCCCGCTTCTGGAAGTATTCCTCTTCCGCGTCGGTGAGGTATAGCCAGTAATCATCACGGTGCAACGCGCCCATGAATTCCCCGATCTTGAACAGGCCGACATTGGAATCGCGACAGTGCCGCTTCGCATCCGGGGAGTATCCGCACCATGCGGAATTTATGACTACGGCACTGACCTCGCCAAGCTGTTCGATAGTCTCAATATATTCCGCGATTCCAAACGCATATACTTCGCTCACCCCGGAACCCG
>DISF01000047.1 GCA_002421985.1 Roseovarius sp. UBA6217
CCCGTCCCCTGCGAGCAACCGGTGAACCCTATCGCGGGATCAACGTCATCCTGTTGTGGATGGAGGCCGTGGCATCCGGCTACGCCTCGCCCACGTGGATGACCTACCGCCAAGCCCAAGCCCTTGGCGCACAGGTGCGCAAAGGCGAAAAAGGCGCTCCCGTTGTTTACTACGGCAGCAGCAGCAAGACCGAGCGCGACGAGCAGACCGGCGAAGAACGCGAAGAGGGCTTCCGCTTCCTCAAATCCTACACCGTGTTCAACGTCGACCAGATCGACGGATTGCCCGAACGCTTCACCCCCGCCCCGATCGAAACCCCTGCCCCCGCCTTCGACAAGATCAAACAGGCCGAGGCATTCTTTGACCGCATCCCCGCCGAGGTGCGCCACGGCGGCAATCAGGCCTTTTACAACCTTTCAACCGACCGCATTCAGCTACCACCCTTCGAGGCCTTCGTTGACGCTGAAAGCTACTACGCCACCCGAGGGCACGAGACGATCCACTGGACGCGCCACGAAACCCGCCTCGACCGCAGTTTCGGCCGCAAGACATGGGGCGATGAAGGCTATGCCCGCGAGGAGCTGGTTGCCGAGCTTGGCGCGGCATTCCTCGCCGCCGATCTTGGCATCGCGCTCACACCCCGCCCCGACCATGCCGCCTATATCGGTAGCTGGATTCAGGTGCTCCAGAACGACAAGCGGGCGATCGTGCAAGCCGCAGCCCACGCCGAACGCGCTGTCGCCTTCCTTCACCAGACCGCCACCCCCCAAGCGATGAAGGAGGCCGCATAATGCCGACTTCCAGCACCACCACCCAAGCCCTGATCCGTCATGGCTTTGTCGCCAACGACTACCTGCTTTCGATCAACGGGGGACTGTCCGTCCCCCGCCACATCGACCTGCCCGCACCGTGGAATCTGCCTTCGCGCCTGTTTCAATTCCCGATCGAAACCTGCCACCACGAGGACGGAATCCATATCGGCTTGCTGCACCCAGCCCTTGCCGATCACCCCTTCGTCAAGCAGATCGAGGCCGCGCTTGGCATCACCCTCGACCCCGAAGGCGCACCCAACGCCCACGGCTACAGCAAGCACGACACCGGCCAATGGTGGCACGCTGTTGACCTGATATCCGCCGGAGAATGGCAAGCCCTGCTGGCCACCCGCCACTTCACCACCGACAAGGATATCGCCCGCGCTGTCGCCTTTGGCCTCACCTACTCCCACCATGACGCCAAGCGCATGGGACACATCACCACCGGCGAAGCCCGCCAGATCATGGCCGCAATCGGTGCCGCCGAACCAGCAAGCCGCCGCACCGGCATTCTGGCACTGTCGCGCCCCCTGCCTTGCAAGCCCGACAAAGGCAGCGAACACTGGCCGATCAATCACCCCGCCCTGCCCGCCGACACGCTGGCATGGGCGCTGATCCACGGCATCGAGGATGGCTGGTTTGCCTACGATCGCGCAGGCTTCCTGCACTGGACTGCCCAAGGCCGCGAACGCTACGCCGCAGGCGATCAGGACACCTTCACCACCGCAAGCGGTCAGTGCGCCTTCGCCTTCTGACCGCAGATCGAGGCCGCCGCAATCGCGGCGGCCAGGTCTATAATCCCGCCCACACCACCCCCGCGCCGCTCCCTTTGGTCGCGGCGAAATCCTTGAAGAGACGAGGAATCCCAAAACGCGCCGCCAAAGGCCGCGCGTTTTGAGGTAAAATGAAATCAGGGGAAACAAGCGTCGGGGGCCGCTTGCGATTCGATCAATATCTGACTGAAACCTTCAATACCGTCGTGTTCGGCCCGCTACGCGAAAAGACCGAGGACGATCGCTTCGCAATGGCCAAGCCAGCCCCCCTGCCCCGCCAGTCACAGCCTCACACGCCGCCAGGCCACCGCCGCTAGGCCTCTTCCTCCGCCAGCTTGAACACCAGCAACAGCGCATCGCGCGGATCACCGCGAAACCAGTGCTCGTTTTTCGCCACGCGATCGAGCTTGGCCGCATCATAGACCAGCACCCCGTCCGTCGGCCAAAGCCCCTCCGTCAAATCCCAATCTTCCGGCTCACCATCCGGCAGATAGTGGACGCGATATCCGGCTGCGCTGACTCCCGCGACGTAGGCATAAATGATCTCGCCGGCACTCTTGCCGCTGGGCGTCAGATCGTGCCGGTAGTCATGCCCTTCGGCATTCCACATCGCACTTGCGCTATCGCGATCCGTGCCGGTGCGCAGCACCAGCCCCAGCCTGTCGGTTTCCCCGACAGGCCGCATTTCCGCATCAACGTCACAGGTGACGAGCTGGAAATTGCGGATCGCGATCAGGCTCGCGTGGCCGATCGCCGCCAGTTCGCGCGGCAAAGCGGCTGCGAACGCGCTCCAATCATCAAGCTCGATGACCTGGCCAGACCACACCGCCCTGCCCTCGCCTCAATAATCGTCGTCGTAGGCGCTGCGGCGCTGCTGCTTCGGATTCTTCTCCGCCCGCTTCTTGCAGAAGCCGACGAAGGCGGCAGCGGGGTTTTTGAGCTCCGGCTTGCCGCTATCGCGCCAGAACTCCGCCCACTGCTCATAGAGCGCGTAAACGTCATAGCCAGGCGCCGCCGTGCGGGCGTCGTGGAACGCCTCGGGATCAATATACGGCTTCTCATCATCGGCATGGCTTGCCTCGATGAGATAGGCCGACCGGTTGCGAAACGTCACCTTGTCGTTGTCGCCAAACGTCACCGCATAGTCAGGGAAATGCTGGTGCTCCGCGTCCTTTACGCAGATCTTCTTCACGAGCTGGCGGAACACATTGAGCGGACTGCTCGCACCGCATTTCTTTTGCAGCAACTCAAGCCCGATCGACCACTCGTCCTGCTGGCCGCAATGCTTGC
>DISF01000022.1:0-525 GCA_002421985.1 Roseovarius sp. UBA6217
CCGCCTCCCAGTTCTCGGTGAAGGCAGCGATATATTGCTGGTCGTAAAGCCCCTCTTCGACGATCACGTTCATGATCGCGTTGAGCATCGCCACATCCATGCCCGGCTTGAATTGCAGCATATGGGTGGCAAAGCGGCGCAGGCCCTGCCCGCGCGGGTCCATCACGATGAGCTTGCCGCCGCGCTTGGTGAACTGCTTGAACCAGGTGGCCGCCACGGGGTGGTTCTCGATCGGGTTGGCCCCGATGATGATGGCCACATCGGCATTTTCGATCTCGTTGAACGTGGCCGTGACCGCGCCCGAGCCGACATTCTCGATCAAGGCGGCCACCGAGGAGGCATGACAGAGCCGCGTGCAGTGATCGACGTTGTTATGGCCAAAGCCCTGCCGGATCAGTTTCTGGAAAAGGTAGGCCTCTTCATTGGTGCATTTGGCGCTGCCAAAGCCCGCCACGGAGAGACCGCCATGTGCCTGCTTGAGGCGCTTGAGGCCATCCGCGGCAAAATCCAGCGCCTCGTCCCAGT
>DISF01000022.1:570-13105 GCA_002421985.1 Roseovarius sp. UBA6217
CGAAGCCGAACCGCCCCTTGACGCAAAGCCGCCCCTGATTGGCGGGGCCGTTGATCCCCTCGACATATTTGACACGGCCATCCTTGACCTTGAGCGAGACCTGACAGCCGACGCCACAAAAGGGGCAAAGGCTTTGCACCTCCTTGTCGTAATCGGCGCTGTTGCCCCGCTGCCGATCATCAAGGAGAGTGGCGGGCATCAGCGCGCCGGTGGNNATTCGCCACAGGCGACGCAGGTGCTTTGCCCCATCGGATCACTGAAATCGAACACCGGCCAGGCATCATGCCCGCGTCCGGCCATGCCGATCACGTCATTGACCTGCACCTCGCGGCAGGCGCGCACGCAGAGGCCACACTGGATGCAGGCATCGAGATTGACCCGCATCGCCACATGGCTGTCATCGAGAAGCGGGATACGCTCGCGCTCCAGCCTGGGAAAGCGGCTATGGGTGACGCCGTTCAATTCGGCCATGTCCCAAAACTGGCTCGCGGAATCATGCGACGCGTCACGCTCGGGCTGATCGGCCAGCAGCATCTCGACCACCAGTTTGCGCGCGCTTTCCGCGCGGGCCGAATTGGTGGTCACGACCATGCCATCCTTCGCCTCGCGGATACAGGACGCGACCAGCGTGCGCTCGCCCTCCACCTCGACCATGCAGGCGCGGCAATTGCCATCGGGGCGATAGCCGGGGCTAGGCTTGTGGCACAGGTGCGGGATCCTGAGGCCCCGGCCATTGGCCACCTCCCAGATGGTCTGCCCCACTTCGGCCTCGACCTCGCGGCCATCGAGTGTGAATCGGATCGTCTGGGCCATGCCGCGTCTCCCTTGCCCCGCCCGGATATAGACCATGGGTGCGCCGGGCACGGTCTGTCAATCCCGACACAGGCACGCGGTTTTACGCCACCGGCGGGCCGGGGCGCGGGGCAAAGCAAAAGCGCGCCGCAGTCTCCCGCGGCGCGCCGATACGCTCAACAATGCCGGGGGCGGCTCAGTCTGCCGATTCCTCGGCCTTCAGCTCTTCGCCGGTCGCCTGATCGACCATCTTCATCGCAAGGCGCACCTTGCCACGGTCGTCAAAGCCCAGCAGCTTGACCCAGACCTCCTGGCCCTCCTTGAGCGCATCGGAGGGGTGGTTCAGGCGGCGGTTCTCGATCTGGCTGACATGCACCAGCCCATCGCGCTTGCCGAAGAAGTTCACGAAAGCCCCGAAATCGACGATCTTGACGACGGTGCCTTTGTAGATCTTGCCCTCTTCCGGCTCGGCCACGATCGAGTGGATCATGTCATAGGCTTTCTTGATCGAGTCGCCGTTGGGCGAGGCGATCTTGATGATGCCCTCGTCGTTGATATCGACCTTGGCCCCCGAGAGTTCGACGATCTCGCGGATCACCTTGCCGCCCGAACCGATCACTTCGCGGATCTTGTCGGTGGGGATCTGCATGGTCTCGATGCGCGGGGCGTGGACCGAGAAATCATTGGCCCCCGAAAGCGCCTTGTCCATCTCGCCCAGGATATGCATCCGGCCTTCGCGGGCCTGTGCCAGCGCGACCTTCATGATCTCGGGGGTGATGCCCGCGACCTTGATATCCATCTGCAAGGACGTGATGCCCGCTGCCGTGCCCGCGACCTTGAAGTCCATGTCGCCAAGGTGATCCTCGTCGCCGAGGATATCCGACAGCACCGCGTAAGCGCCGTCATCTTCCAGCACGAGGCCCATCGCCACGCCCGCCACCGAGGTCTTGAGCGGCACGCCCGCATCCATCATCGACAGCGATGAGCCGCAGACCGTGGCCATCGACGATGACCCGTTTGATTCCGTGATCTCGGAAACCAGCCGGATTGTGTAGGGGAAATCGGTCGCGGGCGGCAGAACCGCCTGAAGCGCGCGCCAGGCGAGCTTGCCATGGCCGATCTCGCGGCGACCCGGAGGGCCGACGCGCCCCGCTTCGCCCACCGAATAGGGGGGGAAGTTGTAGTGCAGCAGGAAGTTCGACTTGAAATTCCCGTGCAGCGCATCGACGAATTGCTCGTCGTCGCCGGTGCCAAGCGTGGTGACGACCAGCGCCTGTGTTTCGCCACGAGTGAAGAGCGCCGAGCCATGGGTGCGCGGCAGAAGGCCGGTTTCGCAGGCGATGGGGCGGATCTCATCCAGACGACGGCCGTCGATGCGGTTGCCGTTCTTCACCACATCACCGCGCAGCACCACCGATTCCAGCTTTTTCAGGGCGGACCCGAGATTGGCATCGGCAAGCTGTTCCTCGCTCAGTTGCGCCTTGATCGCCTCTTTCGCGGCGGAAATCGCGTGGGTGCGCTCCTGCTTGTCGCGGATGGCGAAAGCGGCGCGCATCTGCTCTTCGCCCGCGGCCTTCACGGCTGCGTAAAGCGCGGAGTAATCCGGCGGGGTGAAATCGAACGGCTCTTTCGCGCATTCCTCGGCGAATTCGATAATCAGGTCACAGACGGGTTTGATCTGCTCATGCGCAAAGGTTACGGCACCCAGCATTTCGTCTTCCGACAGCTCATAGGCTTCGGATTCGACCATCATCACCGCATCGCGGGTGGCCGCGACAACCAGATCAAGCCGCTGCTCGGGGTTCGAGCGCAGATCGTGCATGTCGTCGATCTCGGGGTTGAGGATGTATTCGCCATCCACATAGCCCACGCGGCAGCCGCCAATGGGGCCACGGAACGGCGCGCCCGAAATCGTCAGCGCGGCGGAGGTGGCGATCATCGCCACCACATCCGGGTCATTGACCAGATCGTGGCTCAGCACGGTGCACATCACCAGCGTTTCATGCTTGAATCCGGGGACAAAGAGCGGGCGGATGGGCCGGTCGATGAGCCGCGCGGTCAGCGTTTCCTTTTCGGAAGGGCGCGCCTCGCGCTTGAAAAAGCCGCCGGGCACCTTGCCGGCCGCATAGTATTTTTCCTGATAATGGACCGTCAGCGGAAAGAAATCCAATCCCGGCTTGGGTTCCTTGGCAAAGGTCACGTTGGCCATGACCGAGGTCTCGCCGAGGGTGGCAATGACAGAGCCGTCGGCCTGCCGGGCGATCTTGCCGGTTTCCAGGGTGAGGGTTTCCTCGCCCCATTGCATCGATTTTTTCGTCTCAGTAAACATCACGTTTCCTAGCTTGGCCACGGCGGGCGTATCCCGCGCGGCCCGTTTCATACGGGGCCCCATGCCCCACGGCCCTCTCGTCTTTATCCTGCGACACCGGCAAAGGCCGGACCGGGCCGCAATCGGATCATGCGAAAACCGCGCCCAAAGGGCGCGGCTTCATGTCTCAGCGGCGGATGCCGAGGCGCTTGATGAGGTCGGTATAGCGCGCCTCATCCTTGCGCTTGAGGTAATCGAGCAGCTTGCGGCGCTGCGCCACCATCATCAGAAGGCCACGGCGACCGTGGTTATCCTTCTTGTGGGTCTTGAAATGCTCGGTGAGCGTGGTGATCCGCGAAGTCAGGATGGCAACCTGCACTTCGGGAGAGCCGGTATCGCCCTCCTTGGTCGCGAATTCCTTGATGACACGGGCTTTTTCTTCGACAGTGATCGACATCGGTCTCTCCTTTGGTCCGAGGGTTGCGGGCGCAAGCCGGGATGTCGTCCAGCAAGGTCCGGACCCCGCCACGTCATCGCGCCGGGGTTCACGCGCGTATAGGGGAAAAGCCGTCAAGAAGAAAGCACGAATTGACCGCTCGTCAAGAGCTGCGGATCATCCCCCGGCCGGAACCGGCATCTGTGTCTGCGGCACGAGCGCCACATGATCGAGCGTCAGGCCCGCCGCATTGACGATATGCGCGATCTCGACCCCGTCGAGCAACAGGCGTTGATCGCCGGAATTGGTGGCATCGGGTTCAAGGGTGATTTCCGGCTCTGGCCCGTTCTCGTCATAAAACACCATGAGCATGTCTTCTGCGGCCGAGAAATCGAGGATTTGCGCCTGATGATCGGCATCAAGCCAATCGCCCAGCATCACCGTATCGGCCCCGCTGCCGGTGGTGACGATATCATCCCGCCCGGCGACGATCACATCGTCCCCGCCACCGCCGTTGAGGTAGTCGCGCCCGGTGTCGATATCGTCGATGCGGTCGGTCGCGGGGTCGTCCACGATCCCGATAAGCGTATCGTTGCCATGCCCGCCAAAGAGCGTATCCGATCCCATACCGCCATCGAGCCAGTCATCGTCAAGATCACCATGCAGGGCATCATCGCCCGCCCCGCCGTATAGCGTGTCATTCCCGGCGCTGCCGACAAGGCTGTCATCGCCCTCGCCGCCCCGGAGCACATCATCGCCGTTATGCCCGAACAGGCGGTCGTCGCCCGCGTCACCATGCAGCGTGTCATCCCCATCGTCGCCATGCAGCGTGTCATCGCCCGTGCCGCCATGCAGCACATCCGCCCCCGCGCCCCCGCGGATCTCGTCATCGCCATCGCCGCCGGTGATCGTATCCTCGCCGCCACGCCCGCCGATCATCTCGCGGGCCTCGGTTCCGGTGATTGTCTCGGACGTGTCATCGCCATCAACGATCTGCCAGCCAGCCGACACATCACGGGCCGCCCCGTCAGTGTTTGCCCCCTGGTTTTCCGTCAAGACATCAGCAGCCGTCTGGATCGCCGATTCTGTCTGAATGTCGGGGGCGTCGGTCACGGTGTCAGCACCCGCAGGTGCGGCCGGAGCATCATCAAGGATTTCGCCCCCGTCAACCGCATCAAGCGCGGACTGCAGCAGATCAGGGCCGTTTTCCAAGGGCACCGCGCCCGCTGCACCGGACTCATCCCCAGCCCCCTCGGACGACATATCCGCCGCTGTATCATCGGCATCGTTGTCGAACCCCACAAAGGCCGACGCCCCGATGGCCGCAATCCCCAGAAGACTCGCAAAAAACAGCATCGCACAACCTTGCGTTACACCGACGAACCATGCCACGCACCACGCACGCGTGACAACATATTCCGGCGGTCATGGTTAACGCAGACAAAGCCCCGTCTCCCGGCTCTTCGGGGTTGTCATCAACGATTTCGGCCGGATGATATCATCGGATTGCGTCCGCGCGCCACTCCGTCGCGGGAATCGTGATCATCAGCGGCGAGATTTCCAGCGGTACCCCGGCACCAGGTGATACGCCGACCTTTCGCGATTCGATCATGAAAGTCAAAGGGGCAATTTCACGCGGGCGCTGAGCGCAGCCGCAACGTGTCGCCCGGTTCGAGCCGCGGCTCCAGCGCCACGCGCACCGGCTCGCGCGCCTCGGGGTCACGCGCCTGCGTGGAGATGATCTCGGCCGCGCGGCGCCCGATCTCGAGGCGGCAGGCATCCATCGTGGCAAGCCTGCGCGGAAGACCGTCGAGCAACTCGACCCCGTTGAAGCCGGCAAGCCCGATGCTTTCGGGAATGTCCAATCCCTTCTCGAGCAGGTAGAGCAAGCCCCCCGCCCCAATCATATCATTGGAATAATATAGAAAATCCAGATCGGGCGTGCGCGCCAGCATATTGGCGGTCATCTCGCGCCCCTTGGCCAGCGCCGATCCGCCGGAATAGAATTCCTGATCGGCCATCTCGATACCGGCCTTGGCCAGCGCCTCGGTGAACCCCTCGAAGCGTTTGCGCGCGCGATGATCGAGCGGCATTTTCGTGCCCATGAACCCGATCCGGCGATAGCCCGCACGGATGATCGCCTGTGCCATCTGCTGCCCGGCGCGGCGATGCGAAATCCCCACCACCGAGTCGACCGGCGTGCCGTCCACATCCATGATCTCGACCACCGGAATGCCGCTCGCGCGCAGCATGGCACGGCTTGCATCCGAATGCTCCAGCCCCGCGATGATTACCCCGGCAGGCCGCCATGACAGCATTTCGTATAGAACTTTTTCTTCCTTTTCAGGGCGATAGCCTGTCAGCCCCACCACCGGTTGAAGCCCGGTTTCATCCAGAACCCCGGTGATGCCGGTCATCACCTCGGGAAACACCATGTTGGACATGGACGGAATGATGACCGCCACCAGATTTACCCGCTGGCTTGCCAGCGCGCCGGCGATCTTGTTGGGCACATATCCAAGCCGCCGCGCCGCCTCGAGAACGCGCAGGCGCGTCCCCTCCGACACGTCCCGCTTGTTGCGCAGCACGCGGCTCACGGTCATTTCCGACACACCCGCCGCCTCGGAGACGTCGCGCAGGGTCAGCGGGTGGCGGTTGGGTGGTATCAAGAACGTGATCCCAAAAGGAAATCCTGATCCATTGATAGCGCAGACCCGCCCGCACGATCAAGCCGCCGCTCCCGGCGCTGCGCGCCCGGCTGCGAAAACGGCGATGACAAACCCCGCCAAAGCCGCTAGACCATCCGCGCGCGGCCCTGCCGCGCAACCGGCCAGTGCCCCCAAGAGACGGTCATGGGGCCGAAAAAAAGGTGGAAACACAACACACTATGCGGAAAGGTGCGGCTTGCGAACCGGCTCCCGAACCGTTATCAAAGATGATATGGCCCCGTAGCTCAGCCGGATAGAGCGGCGGTTTCCTAAACCGTAGGTCGCGTGTTCGAATCACGCCGGGGTCACCAGTTCTCTTTATCTATACTGTGGATGGGGCATAAGTATGCACGAAACGGCAGTTTTTGCTGCACGCCGTATCAACGACATTCTTGCGGCTCTGCCTGAAAATTCGTCAAGATATTGATAAGGATGAGATATATCGAAGTGCAGCGAGTGTCACATCCCGAATGTCCCTCAGCACCGATCTTGCCATGAAAAGCGCCGATCGCCGAGGGGAAATGTGATCATCCGGGATGGAGCACGTAGATCCTGGCCTTGCTGCGCCCGACCTGCATGAAACCGCCGAAGCCCTGCTTTTCGGCGAACTTGCGAAAGACGAACATCCACAGTGCGAAGAAGACGAAGACCGGAACCACCCATGACAGGATCGTGCCGATCCAAGTATTTTCCGCCACGTTTATGATCTCGATATCGGCTTCGTCGATCCGCGCGAGGATGGCGGGATCCACGATGGTGGTGACGAACTGGCTGCGACCGTCGAGGGGAGTCTTGAAGATGCCGGTGATCCTGTCGGCTCCGACCGCCACGGAAGCGATACGACCCTGTGCCACATAGCGCTCGAACTGGCTGTAACTGATCGGCGCGACCTGCCGTGCGCTCTCGACCCAGGACTGGACCAGCAGCACGGCCATGAAG
The DNA here is from genome assembly GCA_002421985.1 of Roseovarius sp. UBA6217. Classification (GTDB taxonomy): domain Bacteria; phylum Pseudomonadota; class Alphaproteobacteria; order Rhodobacterales; family Rhodobacteraceae; genus Roseovarius. The sequence continues at coordinate 7,754 of DISF01000022.1, forward strand.
GCCAGAACCCAGTACCAGATGTTGAACTCGGTGCGTTTTTCCATGTTCGTGTTTCAGTGCAAAGGGGTGGTGTGTTCCAGGACGCAGATAAGTGCCCTTCATGCAACTTTTTCAAGATGCCACTGGAACGACCTTCATCTCTCCCCGAGGCACATCTTCCTGTGACAAACTGGCGCTCGGAAATTTTCGTCAGAAGCTCTTGACGTTGCTATTTTGCAACACTTTATCAAAGCCGTGTCAGGGAGCGTTCACGGGCGCGTGATCCCCGGTGATCGCGGCCCGAATGCGCTTTCGAGAAAGGAGATCAGACATGCTTTATCCCACATTCTACCGCCGCAGCGATCCATTCGCGCTGATGCGCTCCATGCTGCGTGACTTCGATGGCACCTATCCCTCGCTGTCTGCCCCGTCGGTCTTTCCGGCCGTCAATGTGTGGGAGGGCGATGACGCGGTGGCGGTCACCGCGGAACTCCCCGGCGTCGAGACCGACAGCATCGACATCACCGTCAAGGACAATGTGCTGACGCTCTCGGGGGAACGCAAGCCGCCCGAACTGCCCGATGCGGCGCGCTGGCACCGCAACGAGCGCAGTTATGGCAGGTTCAGCCGTGCGATCCGGCTGCCGTTTCACGCCACCGATGACCGCGTCGAGGCGCGCCTGCAAAACGGCGTGCTGCGGATCGTCATCGGGCGCCCCGAAGAAGACAAGCCGAAACGGATCGAAATCAAGGCTGCCTGAGAGGAGGATCGAACCATGGCAAATGACATGACGAAAACAGGGGAAAAAACCCCTGCGCAGACCCCCGAGACCACCCGTGGCGGTCGTATCTACCAGCCGCTGACGGACATCATCGAGACCGATCAGGGCGTGATGCTGACGCTCGAGATGCCGGGGGTCGCGCCCGATGAGGTGGACATCACGCTCGAGAAGCGCGTGCTCACGATCCGCGGCAAGGTTGCGCCGACGCAGCCGGAAAAGCTGGAACTGGCCTATGCCGAATACGGCGAGGGCGATTTCGAGCGGGCCTTCACCATGTCCGAGGATTTTGACCCGGACAAGATCGAGGCCGCCATGCGCAACGGCGTTCTGACCGTGACCCTGCCGCGCGCTAGCGAGGCACAGCCGAAGAAGATCACGGTCAGAAACGCTTGAACTCAAGGAGAACAGACATGCAGATCAAGGATATCATTCCGTGGGCGCGCAAGGATCAGGTGCCCGAACCGAAAACCGATGACAACAACCCCATCGCCACGCTTCAGCGCGACATGAACCGGGTGTTCGAGAACTTCTGGCACCGCTTCGGTTCGCTCGACTGGCCCTGGGGTGCGGGCGAAGCCCGCTCCGATGTGGTCGAGACCAAGGACGCCGTCGAGGTTTCCATCGAATTGCCCGGCATGGAGATGAAGGACATCGAGGTCACGGTGACCGACGACATGCTGACCGTGAAGGGCGAGAAGAAGGTCGAGCGTCAGGAGGACAAGAAAGGCTATTACCTGTCTGAACGCAGCTATGGCGCGATCTACCGCACCATCCCGCTGCCGCCGGGTGTCGATGGCGAGAAGGCCGAGGCCAGCTTCAAGAACGGTGTGCTGAAGATCAGGCTCCCGCAGACGCCCGAAGCTCAGGCCAGGGTCAAGCGGATCGAGGTGAAGAACGCCTGACGACCCCGAACGCCGTGCCGCCGCGCGCACCCCGCGCGGCGGCACCTGTCAGCGCAGCGAGGCAAGATCATGTTTGCAAGATTATTCCTGATAATTCTGTTTCCGATCGCGGTGGCCGCCGCCCCTGCCGCGGCGCAGGTAATGGTGGCCGAGGCGGACGCGCGCGGCATTCCCACCATCGCACCGCTGATCGACCGGGTGGATGATGCGGTTGTCAACATCTCGGTCGTCTCTGAACGGCACGGGCAGTTGCCGCCGCTGTTTCGCGACCCGTTCTTCAGCCCGTTCCTGCCGCCGCTCGATCGGATGCCGCCGCAGCGACAGATGAGCGCGGGTTCGGGCGTGATCGTGGATGCGGAAGAGGGTTACGTGCTGACCAACAACCACGTGATCGAAAATGCCATCGAAATCCGGGTCACGCTGCGCGACGACCGCAGCTTTGGGGCCGAACTCGTCGGTCGTGATCCGGGAACGGATATCGCCCTGCTGCGGATCAAACCCGACCGGCTGACCGCCATCCCCTTCGGCAATTCCGAACAGCTTCTTGTCGGCGATTTCGTGGTGGCCATCGGCAATCCTTTCGGCCTCGGCCAGACCGTGACCAGCGGCATCGTCTCGGCGCTTGGTCGGTCGGGGATCAATCCGCAGGGCTACGAGGATTTCATCCAGACCGACGCCTCGATCAATCCCGGCAACTCGGGCGGTGCGCTGATCACGCTCGACGGCAGGCTTGTCGGCATCAACACGGCGATCATCTCACCGGGCGGGGGCAATGTCGGCGTCGGTTTCGCCGTGCCGATCAACATGGCGCGCACGGTGATGGATCAACTCATCCGCTACGGCGAGGTGCAGCGGGGCCGGCTTGGCGTGATGATCCAGGATCTGACGCCCGATGTCGCCGGGGCGCTGGGCATCGACGCGACCAGCGGTGCCGTCGTGAGCGCGATTGAGCCGGACACGCCGGCCGAGCGCGCGGGGCTGGAGGCCGGCGATGTGATCGTCGCCGTCGATGGACGGACGGTCGAGGGTTCGGCCCGGTTGCGGCAGATGATCGGGTTGAGCCGCCCCGGCGAGCAGGTCACGCTGTCGATCCTGCGCAACGGGGAACGGATCGAGAAGGTCATCGAACTTGCCGACGCGGAGGCGGGACCCGCTCAAACGCGGCAAGGGGCAGATGACGTTCTGGCCGGCGTACGGCTTGCCCCCGTGGACCGCAGCCATCCGGCGTGGGGCCGGGTGGAGGGAGTCGCCATCCTCGATGTGACGCCCGGCAGTCGCGCGGCCCGCGCCGGACTGGAACCGGGCGACGTGATCACGGCGGTCAACCGCCAACCCGTGGGCACTGTCCGTGACCTCGGTCGCGCGCTCGGGGACGCGCCCGGCACGGTGGCGCTGACGGTGTGGCGCGATGGGCGGCTGATGCTGATCGTGTTCCGGCCGTGACCCGGGCCGCAAGCCGTCGCGCAAGAGCACGACAGAGACAGGGAGAGGCAATTGGAGTATGCTCCTGACACCGCCTTGCGCGATAGCTGATGCGAAGCAGGGCATCGGCGCGCGGCGCGACCGCCGAGAGAAAGACAGGAAGAGATGAATAACGATCCATACAAGATACTTGGCGTTCCCAAGACCGCGACGCAGGACGAGATCAAGAAGGCCTATCGCAAGCTCGCGAAAAGCCTGCACCCCGATCTGCACCCGGACGACGCCGCGAAGCTGGAGCAGTTCAAGGCCGTCTCGGCTGCCTATGACCTGCTGGGCGATCCGGAGAAGCGCCGGCGTTTCGACGCGGGCGAGATCGACGCCAGCGGGCACGAACGCGCCGAACGCCAGTTCTACCATCACTATGCGGGGCAAGACGCCGGGCGCCGCTACGATCCCGGTCCGGGTTTCGGCGATGCGATGGGCGACGAGGACCTGTCCGATATCTTTGCGCAATTCTTCGGCGACCGCACCGGCGGGCCGGGGCAGGGCGGTTTTCGCAGGGCGTATCACGCCCGCGGCCAGGACATCCGCTATCACCTTGACGTCGATTTCCTCGACGCCGCCCGCGGCACGCGGCGCAGCGTCACCATGCCCGACGGGCACACGATCGAGATTGCCATTCCCCCCGGCCTGAGGGACGGGCAGACGCTGCGGTTGCGCGGCAAGGGTGGCCCCGGCACCGGGCAGGGCGAACCCGGCGATGCGTTCGTGACCGTTTCGGTGCGGCCGCACCCGGTCTTTACCCGCGAGGGCGATGACATCGAGATCGAACTGCCAATCACCTTCGACGAGGCCGTGCTCGGCGCGAAGGTCGAGGTGCCGACAGTGTCGGGCACTGTCTCGGCCACCATTCCGAAAGGGGCGTCCTCGGGCCAGCGGCTGCGGCTGCGCGGCAAGGGTATCAGACGTCCTGACGGCAAGGCTGGCGACCAGATCGTGCGGCTGAAGATCGTGCTGCCAAAACGGATCGACGCCGGGATGGAGGAACTGGCGCGGCACTGGCGCGACAAGGCGGGGTTCGACCCGAGAGAAGACATGCGGAGGATGACATGAGCTTGACCGAACAGATGGTGCTCTCCCGGATCCGACGGCTGACACGGCGCGACCTGCGGCACTGGATGCACGAGGGTTGGGTGCGCCCGGCAATGGGTGAGGCGGGGCCGGTCTTCGACGAGATCGACGTCGCGCGCCTGCGGCTTCTGTGCGATCTGCGCAAGGACATGGCGCTGCCCTCCGACGCGCTGCCGGTCGTGCTGACACTGATCGACCGGCTGCACGAGACAAGGCGCGAGTTGCGCATACTTGTGGAGGCGCTCGCCGAGCAGCCCGAAGAAGTCCGCCGCACCGTCATCTCACGCCTGCATACCCGCGCCGTCCGCGACTCGTCCTGACACGGCAATGGATGCACGCGGCAAGGCCATGGGATCACATTCATCCGTGCAAGGGAGGAAGAAATGCACAGAGAACTCGCAGCTTATCAACGCCTTCTGATCATCGCCTACCGTCGGTATCTCGAGGCCGAGCATGCGCTCAGTTCGGGATTGAGCGACATGCGCGCCCTCTTCCCGCCCGACTGCACGCCCTATCGCGGCACGATCGGTGCGCCTGGCTCTCGTGTTCGCCGCCTGCACGAATATCGTGATCGCGCCCTGCTGAGGTTGCACACCGCGCGCGAGGAATTCAAAGCGGCAAGAGCGCGATCAGATCAAAGACATGTGCGCCCCCCGGAAGTATTGTTCCTGACCGTGCGCGTCGAAGGTTCTGCGACGAGCTGACGCCGAAGAGAAAGCGGCTTGTCGGGCCGGGATTGTCCCGTTGTTTTCGAGGGTTATGCGGGTGGGGCTGAGCACTGGCCCTCGTGCGAGGAGGGCCGGAAGCGGTCTCTCAGGGCCGATATTCTCCGGACCTGATGACTGCGCCGTTTTGGTGAATTTCTACCAAGGCATTGAAAACGTGTCTGATTGTTGTGTGCCGAGCTAGAGCATGTTGCGCAAAAGTGGGAACCGGTTTTGCGCAGAAAAACATGCGACCACAAAAGGTTAGAGTGGGTCGCGTGAATGCAAATGAACGCGACACGCTAGAGAAATTTCAGAAAAAGTTGATAGACCTTTTCGGTTCGAAATTGCGACAACTCAATCATTTAGAGTGTTTTGGTGTTTCAACGAAAAACCGAAACGCTCTAGCCCGGATAATTCACGACACCCGTAT
>DISF01000064.1 GCA_002421985.1 Roseovarius sp. UBA6217
AATGTGATCATCCGGGATGGAACAGATAGTTCTTCACCGCGAAGATCGCGCCGAGCTTGTCGCCGACGGCACCGTCGGCAAGGGCGATGGTCGTGCCGCGGAAGGTGACACGGGTATTGGCCACATCCTCGGCGATCACGCCGAGGCGCGACCTCGGGAAGAGCGGGTGCTCTTCGCCAGTGTTGAGCGAGCCAAGGAACCCCAGAAGCTCGCCGGTGCTGGCGGCAAGCAGGCGGGGCTTCAGCTCATCGAAGGACGACAGCAAAAACCCCACGACCTCGTCGAGTTTGCGCAAGCGCCGGGTCGTGTCGGCCGCATGTCGCGCGCGCGACGCCCCCAGACCGAAGGGCAAACGGCTGCCTGCCTCCGGGCGCTTTAATACGGTCAGGGTCAGCGTCTTGTCGCGCAGGCCTGATTGACCCAGATGCGCGCGCCAGCGCTGATCGATTGCGGCCGCAAACCCCTCGCCCGGGATGGGCGGCAGGGTCACGTCGACCGCTTTCGACACCTTGTGCAGGTAGAAGGAGAACTCCGTCCCGACCTGCGCGACAATGCCTGCCAAGAGCCCGCCGATCCGGTCGAGATGCGCATCCTCGCTCGTGGTGCTGTTCACCCCTTCGAGCCTGATGCATTGCATCAGCTCGTTGCCGCGCGTCCGGATCGTCCGGTCGGAAACAAGGCTCACATAAGGCAGCATCGACGAGAGCCGCTTCTCGCCCTTGACCCATGCGGGCAGGGCTGTCAGCGGATCAAGCGCTTCCCCGATGTGCTCAGCAATTCCATCACGGGGCATAACTGTCACCCCCGTGGAGCTTGCGGTTTGCCGTGGGCGGGGTTTCCTGCAAGGTGATCACCAGGACATCGAGGAAGTTCGGATCCCAGTCCGCGGCTTTCCAAAGCGCCGGCCAGGCCAGCCCCGCGAAGACGGCCACCACCCAGCTCTGCATCCAGAGGAACAGCAGCGTCGAGCCGAAGAGCCAGACCATGGCGTACATGATCGGCAAGCCCATCAGCTTGGGTGGCCTGAGAAGGCCGATGAACACGCGGGACTGGTCGGACATGGGTGCTTCTCAGGTTGTCCAGATGGCGGCGACGATGGTGGGTGCCGCGGCGATGCCCGCGATCGCAACCACGACCCAGAGCGCCTGACGGAAGTCGAGGATGCCGAAGAGCCAGGACAGGAACACGCCGATCAAGGCCAGCGTGCCGATCACGATGCCCAAGGGGCCGGTGATCGCATTGACGATACCCTGTAGCAGGGTCTGCACAGGTGAAAGGTCGATGCTCTGGGCCAATGCGGGGCCTGCCAGCACGATGAGCGCCATCGCGCCCATCAGCGCGCAAGTGACCGCGCGCGCGGTCATGGGGGAAAGTCTGGACGTCACGAGAGATCTCCTCTGAGCCGCTGGAACACGGCAGTCACACGGGCCACATGGCCCTGGGTTTCGCGGAAATGGGGAATGCCACCATGACGGGTGACCGCCTCGGGCCCGGCATTGTAAGCGGCGAGCGCCAGTGCCGGATCGCCGAAGCGCTCGAGCATCATCAGAAGGTATCGGGCCGAGCCGTCGAGGTTCTGCGCGATGTCATGAGGGTCGACGCCGAGATCGCGGGCAGTGCCGGGCATCAGCTGTCCAAGCCCGATGGCCCCGGCATGGCTCAGCGCGCGCGGGTTATAGGCGCTCTCGACCTCGATATTGGCACGGTAGAAGAGCGCCCAGTCCGTGACCGACAGACCCGCCTGGCGCAAAGCGCTATGGCTGCCATAGCGCAGTGCTGTGGTCTCGATGGCGTGGAGGATTTCGGGGGAGGCGCGGACAGCGCGCGGTGTCACGGCAGCAGCTGCAACCTGTGCCAGTGGCTGATCTGCGTCAGACCGTTGCGGTCTTGCGAAAAGAAAGAGGCGGTCAGTCTGCACCCCATCCGGGGCGGCGTCAGAGCTGTTGAACGCCCGCAGCGACTGCGTGCCGTTCGCGATATCGATCAGCTGCCCATCGGGGCTGACCTGGAAGATGAAACCGTCGGCCCCAGTCTGTGCATAAAGGGCCAAGGGTGCGGAACAAACACCTGTACCCAATGCAACGACGAGCGCAAACGCGCGGTCAGTCGTCCTTGACCAGAACCGGGCCAGTCCGTGGCTCTGCCACGCGGCCGGGGGCGGCGTGACGCTCGCGTCCACCTTCTTCAAGTGGAATGCTGGCGGTTGTGCAGCCCATTTCGGCGAGGAAGCTGACAAGACCGACGATGGTCTTGAACTCGCGCACCTTGAGGTAGCTGCGGCTGGTGACGAGCATCTTGTCGTCCCGCCCATCCGGGGCGACGGCCCGGATGACCCAAGAGCCGTACCAGCTGTTGTGACGCTTCTCGGCCCCTTCCTTGCAGACCACCTCGATGAGATAGCCTGCGGCCAGGAGGCCGCGCAGCCCGTCTTCTGTAACCACATTCGGTGCTTCTTCTATCATGGCCTTCCCTTGGGTCTTTCTTCTGCCTGAGGTGCAGTTTCGGGCCCACGGGACCGTAACACCGCGGGCGATACAAAACAACATAAACGAGGTCAATACAGTAATTACAGCTTGACGAAGATCGCCTTGCTCCAATAACAATGATAGCCGACAAAATTGCGATCTTAAAGACGGCAAAGGAGTTTTGCCCTGCGCATTCTCCATGCGTGCAACATCCCCCTTACGCTGCTGATCACCGTGTTCGTGGTTGCTGGTCCGGCACATGCCTGCATCCCACCCGAGCGGCCGTTCCTGCCCACGTCCAGAGAGGACATGCGTACCTACGCGAATCTTATCCGGGGGGATTTCGAGAGCTACATCGCCGATGTGCAGGACTACTTCCGCTGCCTCGACGAGGAACGCGCACGGGCCTTTGTCGAAGCCAGGGAGGTGAGCGAGGAATACGGGCGTTTCGTCAGCGCGGTTGAATGACGGGCTCGGTCAGCAGGTATTACGCGGGCAGCACTCATGTGCATCAAAAAATACTTTGCTGCACATTTACTTTGTGTGCATCATGAAGGTGTTTGCTGCACACGCCCCGTGAGAAGAATCGCATGACTACCCTATCGCATTCGCGTGCCGCGCAAGTGGCCTATCAGGATTTGCTCAGGCTGCACCTCGACGAGGCCGCCTCGGGCGTTGTCGGCAGTATTGAGGAGCGGCAGCGCAACGGGCGCATCTACCTATACGACAAGTTCCGGATCGGCACACAGATGAAAAGCCGGTATCTGGGCGAAGACTCTCCCGAATTGCGTGCGCGGCTGGCCCGGACGACCGACCTCAAGGCGCAGGGCGAAGAGCGCAAGAAACGGATGTCGCGGCTGGCGCGCACACTGCGCGCGGAAGGATTCATCGCAACCGACCGCGATACCGGCTCGATGCTGCTGGCCTTCGCGCGGGCCGGAGTGTTCAGACTCGGGGGCACCTTGGTTGGCACCAGCGCTTACGGTCTCTATCAAGGGGAACTCGGCGTAAGGTTTGATTCCGATGAGCTCGCACAGACGGGCGACATTGATTTTGCCAGTTTTGAGCGGCTGTCGGTCGCCCTCGGCGACCGGGTTGAGGAACATCCCGGCGAGATCCTCAAGGCCATGCAGTTCGATCCCGTGCCCGGGGTGCACGACCGACAGGTCTGGAAGTGGCGCCAGACCCGGGGCGAGGCCATGGTGGAGTTCCTGACGCCCGCGTTCGGAGACGAGCGCGTCAAACCCCTGCCGGCTCTGGGGGTGAGCGCGCAGGCGCTGAATTATCTGAACTTCCTGATTGCGGATCCGATTCAAGCCGTGGCGCTCTATCGCTCCGGTGTGCTGGTTCAAATCCCGCGACCGGAACGTTTTGCGATCCACAAGCTGATCGTGGCGGATCGCAGACGCGGGGGCCCCGACCAGGCGAAGGCGCGAAAGGATCTCGGCCAGGCCGCGTTCCTTGTCTCTGTCCTCGCCGAGGATCGGCCCGATGATCTGATGGAGGCCTATCAAGATGCCGTCTCACGCGGACCTCGTTGGCGTGAGCGGATCACGGCGAGCCTTTCGCGCTGTCCGGTCACGGCGGATATCCTGCGCGGGCTTCAGTGACGGATTCCCCGCTTTGGCGGGAAGGCGCATTTCTGAGGTCTCGATGTCGCCAATCTCTGCCGACAGATCACCAAGCATCCGCACATGATGAGATACAGCAGCGGATACTGCTGATGTCTGGTGCTTGCCTCGAGACGAAGCCAGTGACGGGCGATGATCAGCCCTTTCGGGCTCGTTCAAAAAAATCCTCGTGATAGCGTTAGTAGTGCATTGTATCGCCGCACCATTATAGATGGAGTTGGTATCTTGAAGCACGTCGTTCGAAATCTGGCCGCCGCCGCGGTCGCCACCGTATCGATGTTCTCGGGTTCAGCTACACCGGCCTACGCCTATCCGGTCGATTGCGCGATCCTGCTCTGCCTGGCTGGCGGCTGGCCTGCCTCCGCGCCCTGTGCACATGCGCGCGCCGTGTTCATCCGGCGGATCACCCCATGGCCGATCGAACCACCTCTGCAAATCTGGCGCTGTCCAATGGGTGTATCCTTCGAAAATCCCGAGCCCGTTGATCGTCTGCTCAGGCTTGCCAGGATGCAGGCGGAACCCCACTGGTCCTCCTTGCCAGAACCCGACGCAATGCACCTTGTGCAAGCGGTCGGCGCTGGTGCCGATATCGATATCAGCGGTCCGATCTTCGCGTTTATCCGCTCGATCAACGTCTTTGACGTGTATCTGCGCCAAGGGTTGGTCGGCGAAGGGGAGGATTGCCGCCGAACGGCGCGGATCAGGCATGGCAGCTACGATGCCAACGGCCAATATCACTGGCGTGATGGCTCTTCAGCAGCGCTGCCGTCGGCGTTTCGCGGTGACGAAGGGTTCGGGACGACGTGCCCCGGTGTCGCCGTCCGTGCGGTTTTTGTCGATTGGACGGATCACAACGGCGGCTACGGCTTCGAGCAGGTCGATTACTGACATCCTGCGGATCCGCACGCACCGGGTCCGCCCCCACCAAGCCCTGCACCGGAGACTGTGCGAACAACCCAAAAAGAGAAAAGGCGCCAAACCGTAAAGTCTGACGCCGCGCTGAAAACCCCTGAACAAGGCTCTTGTAGCGTGGTGCCCAAACTTCTGCAACCCGCAATGTATTTTTGCTGGCAGAAATGTTTTTGCGGCGCGGCATGGCGTCGGCTCTCGCTGGAGACCCGATCATGGAACCAACAACCGGCCTGATCCTGCGACGGATCACTCAGACCGAGCTTTCCGTATCCGCTCACAAACTGGCCACGATCATTCTAGATGGTATCGCCTGGAAAGAGGGTTACAATGGTTTGTCGCGCGGGATGGCTGCTTTCACGCTCGCGGGCCTGGCAGAAAAGATGGGCGTCTCGCGCCAGTATCTGACCGTGCTCTTGGGCGAACTCGAAGCCTCCGATCTGAAGTTGCGCCGCGAGAAGCCAAACGGCAAATATGCGCCCTGGCTATTCCGGTTCGCGGCCTTCGAGGACGATTGCGAACCACGGGATGGTGAGTTAGGCACAGGCGACACATCACTATATAGAGAAGATTCTAACAAAACTGTATTTTTCGGGCATATCAACATTGATGCTGGTTCCAACGTCTTTCAGACCCGCTGGGCGGCGCTGATCAGGGCAGCCAAGAAGTTTTTGCCCTGCTGGAGCATCGACACGCAAGTGATCTGGGATCGCTTCCTCGCCTTCAACCGCGCGCGCGGCAATGCCCGAGTGCCGGCGGGCTTTCTGCTCGGTTTCATGCGCCGGTGGCGCACCTCGCCCGGTGCAGCGGCGCGCCCGGAGCAGGCACCCAAGCCGCAGCGGGTGGTGGATCCACGGGTGCGGGAGTTGCACGACCAGATCAAGGCAGCGCCCAGTTCAAATCGGCAGTTTCACGCGTCAGACCTGTGTCGCGTGATCGGTCAGGCCGCCTATGACGCACGCGTCCTCGAGATCATCCGGCAGTTCGGTTGCCCAAGGTTTACGGCCACCCTCGCAGTGCATGGGCGGGCGGTGATGGCTGGGGAGATTGCCCGGTGAAGCTCAGTTCGGGTTTCAAGACGCGAACATCGCTTTTCGTCCGTGCGATCCGCGTCACCACCAGCGTCGCTGGTGATGGACTGTGTGCCCTCGTTGTGGTCTGAGTTGTCGATTTTGCCTGTACTTCTGGGGTATTACGCGACATGACCAGAGCCGAGTCCGACACCTGCTTCTATCAGGCGCAAACCTATCTGAAATGTCTCGCAGCGGTATCGGCCTCCGCGCCGACCGGGGTGCGGCTTGTGCTTGACGCTTACCGGGACATGTTCAAATCAAACAACGCACAGAATATATCAGTAGCTATGACTTAATTAACATAAGTATCATTATACGCCAACAGGTTAGCGGCGGGGCTCTGTCATGAAGCGGCTCCTCTCAACTGCCGCGATCCTCGCGATAGGCCTCGCCCCACTTGCGCCCAAACCCGCCGCCGCGCAAGGCTATCAGATCGATTGTGCGATCCTCTTGTGCCTTGCCGGCGGTTGGCCCGCGTCGGTTCCCTGTGCCCGGGCGCGCGCAGAGTTCATCCGTCGCATCACACCTTGGCCGGTCGATCCGCCTTTGCAGATCTGGCGCTGCCCGATGCGTCCGGCGCTTCAAGCGCCGGACCCGGTCGCGCGCCTTCACAGGCTGGCGGGGTTCACCCCCGAGCCAGCCGTCTCCCGGCACCCTGAGCAAGAAACGCTCCAGCTCGCGCAAGCGGTCGGGCGCGGGGGTGATATTGATGTCAGCGGGTCTGTGTTCGCGTTCATTCGCTCCATCGATGTGTTCGACGCATATTTGTCGCAGCACGAGGGCGGTAAGAATGACCAATGCCGCGAGACTGTGCAGAATTTTGTGCC
>DISF01000070.1 GCA_002421985.1 Roseovarius sp. UBA6217
GGTGATGTCGAAGATGGGTGGGCTGCGGGCCGCCGCAGCGCGCAGCGTCTCGACCCAAGTCGCCTCCTCTTCGCGCACAACACGCTCAAAGTCCGGCTCTGTCTGCTGGTGCAAGATCATCTGGACCATCGAAGAGATGCCCAGCCATTTGTCGACCCGGAGCGCGCCGTCCGGCAGGAGTTGAAGCGCCGCACGGCCAAGGTCAGGACCTTCCCCAACGAGGACTTCCTCCTGCGGCTCGTCAGTGCCGTGCTCGTCGAGATCAACGAAAAATAGGCCTCCGACACAAAAGCCTGCATCAAGTGGGAATGCCAGGTTGCGTGATCACGCCAGAGCGGAATTTCCACATCAGGTTGCGCAATCGCCCCTCAGGGCATCATCAACCTTCGCGCGTTTGTCTTGGATCGTGCGTTGGTCGTCACCTGCTCAGCGGAGCGAACAGATCCTGCAGCGTCGCCTCGTCCAGCAGGCTGTCCGGTGCCATACCGCTGTCATCAAAGAGCGCATCGGCGAGCGCCTGCTTGCGCGCCTGCATGTCGAGGATCTTTTCCTCGACCGTTCCGGCGGCCACGAGCCGGTGCACGAAGACCGGCTTCGACTGGCCGATCCGGTGGGTGCGGTCCATTGCCTGACGCTCGACCGCGGGGTTCCACCACGGATCATAGAGGATCACCGTGTCCGCCTCGGTCAAGGTCAGGCCGACGCCGCCCGCCTTGAGGCTGAGCAGGAACACCGCCGCATCGCCCTGCGCAAAGCTGTCGAGGACCTCCGCGCGGTTCTGCGTCTGGCCGGTCAGCGTGAGATGGGAAATGTCCGCCTCGGTCAGATCGGCCTCGATCAGGCGCAGCATCTCGACGAATTGCGAGAAGACCAGCACGCGCCGTCCTTCTGCGACCAGCTCGCCCAGAAGCTCGCGCAGCCGCGCGCGCTTGGCGCTGTCGGTGACGGAGCGGGCGGCCTCTGTCTTGACCAGGGCGGGGTCGCAACAGACCTGCCGCAGCTTCAAAAGCGCGTCCAGCACCGTGATCCGCGCCGCCGCCAGCCCTCTCTTGCTGACCGCTTCACGCACGCGGGCATCCATCGCGCTGCGCACCGTCTCGTAAAGCGCCTGTTGCGGTTTCGGCAGGTCTACCCGTTCGAGGATTTCTGTCTTGGGGGGCAACTCGGCGGCGACCTCTTCCTTGGTGCGGCGCAGCAGGAACGGGCGCAAGCGGCGGTTCAGCCGGGCCTGAGCGGCGCGGTCGCCATGCTTTTCGATGGGCGTTCGGAACAGCGTCTGAAACGCCTTTCGGTTGCCCAGAAGGCCCGGGTTGATCCAGTCTATCAGCGTCCAGAGATCCTGCAGCGAGTTTTCCAGCGGCGTGCCGGTCAGCGCCAGCCGCCCCCTGGCCGGGATCTCGCGCAGGGTCTTGGCCATCTGCGACGTGGGGTTCTTGAGCGTCTGCGCCTCGTCGAGAATGACCAGCGGCCAGTCCTGCGCCGCGAGCCAGTCGCGGTCGCGCGCCAGAAGCGGATAGGTGGTCAGCACAAGATCGGCCGTCAGCGCCTGATCGCGCAGCGCCGCGCGGCTCAACCCGTGCAGAACCACAAGCCGCAGATCGGGCGTGAACTGCGCCGCCTGGCTCTGCCAGCCGTGCAAGAGGCTCGTGGGCACGATCAAAAGCGTCGGGCCGATTGCCCCCGCCTCGCGCCGCGCCTGCAACAGCGCCAGCGTCTGCACCGTCTTGCCCAGCCCCATGTCATCGGCCAGCACGCCGCCGAACCCGGCCTCCAGCAGGCTGCCCATCCACGCCGCGCCATAGGCCTGATAATCGCGCAACTGCGCCTTCAGCCCTTTGGGCACGTCAAAGGTTTTCGCCTCGGCCAGCGCCTGAAGGCTGCGCGCCAAGGGCAGGATCCCGGCCTTGTCGGAGAAACGGATATCGCTGCCCGCCAGCGCCTCTTCGGCCAGCCGCGCGACATCGGCATCAGAAGGGTGCAGCGCGCCAAGCTCGGCATGATGGGTCAGAAAGAGGTGCAGCAAGGGCGCAAGCGGGCTGAGATCGAGCGCGACATAACCGGTTTTGCCCCGGTCGAGATAGACTGGACGATCGGACAGATGCTGCGCGAGCGCCTCGACCTCGGGCACCTCCTCCCACTCCTCGCGGCTCTGCTCCAGAAATGCCGCGATAAGCGGGGCCACGTCCACCGCCTTGCCGCCGATCTCGGCCTGAAACCCCAGCGAGAACCAGTCATTGCCCTGAAACGCCTCGCCCGCCGCGGACCGGGTGGCGACCGTGAGCGATGCCGCCTCCGTGCTGAGGCGAAAGGGCCATCTTGGCGTCTCGATGACCTCCCACCCGTCGCGGCGCAGCGCGGGCAGGGTGCGAAAGGCGAAATCCAGCGCCGCGTCGGCGCGTGACATCTCAAGGCTATGCATGTTCATCTCGCCATCGGCAAAGACGAAATCGCATTTCATCATCCGCTCACCCGGCCAATGAGTCTCCAACTCCTCGATCCGCAGCGCGCCCGCCCGCATCAGCGTGCTGGCGCAGGCCTGTTCCCAGTCGGGGTCGCGCGCCAGCGTCACGATCTGGCCGTCTTCAAGCCTGCGCGGGTCGGCACCACCCTCGGGGGCCTCCTGCCCGTCATAGACAAAGCGCAAGGTGAGCGTGGGCAACAGCACCGAATTGCCCCAATAGCGCGGGCCATCGCGCGCGGTTTCGGCCCCAAGCGTCAGCCGCGCGATACGCTGTGCCGCCGTGCGCCGGATCTGGCGCGGCGCGCTCGGGCGTGGCAGGACCAGCCCGCCAAGCGTATCGGGCAGCGCCGTGGCCAGCGCGTCGGCCTCATGCGGGGCAATCTCGGGGCTGGCGGCCACAAGGCGCAGCACCTCCGTCTCCACCGTCTGCGCCAAGGCCCCGATCTGCCCCCGCTCCCGGTCGATCCAGAGCGCGGCCCCGTCCATGCCACGCAATTCCAGCGGCTGACCCGCCTCATCCTCGAATCCCAGCCGCTGATTGCCATCCGCTGCCATCTGCCAGGCCAACCGGGGCGTCGGGCACGCCGCCGACCAGGCCAGATGCGCATCGGGCGCGTTGTCATGCAGGAACCGCCCGGTGTCGCAAAGACGCCGGATCAGCGCGATCACATCCGCGCCCTTGGGCCGAATGATCTCGGGCAGGCCATAGCTGTAATGCGCCTCCCACAGGCGCGCCTGCGCCAGGGCCGCGAGAAGGTCGAGATCCGCTGGACGGATGAACTTGGCCGGGGCGGCCCCTTGCAGGGCGCGCAGCGCATCATAGCGCCGGATGGGCCGGTTGAGTGCGGTGCCCGCCGCATTGATCCGCCCCTTGTAGATGTCGATCTTGATCCTCGGGTCTTGCGGCATCAGAACGTAAAGCAGCCGTTCCTTTACCGTAGCCGGGTAACCCTCGGGCGGCATTTCCGGCGGTGTCGGGGCGGTGCTCTCCTCGACCCGTCGCAACCAGCCCCGCACCGGTGCCGCAAGCCCCGGAGCGGCGCGACGGTTGCCACCCTGTTCCGCGTCCCATTTCACGAGGACGGCGGCCACATGTTTGCAATTATATCCGACCGGGCAGGAACACGCGCCGTCCACCACTCCGCCGTCACGTTTGATGTGCTGCTTGTAGGTTGCGCCGCGCCCGTTCGACACCCGCGCCCGGAGCGCACCATCCGACAGCGCCTCGACCGACAGGACAAATCCGCGACGGGCATAATCACGCCCCCGCGCCAATGTCGTTTCGTCAAAATGATCGCGCAACCGGATATCCATGGCGCATTGTTAACGCGTCTCGAGCGCGCGGGAAACCTCTGGAATTGGGGCGAGGTAATTTGATCGCGCCCTGGCCCGGATACGTCACGACGCTTGACCTGATCGCGGCTTCTGGCCCTCGACAGCACCAACTGGCAGATCGGCAGGTCCGAGGTGAATTATCTCGTGCCTGCCGCTCTCACCCGCCGCTTTCAGTGCCGACGCGCGTGGCCCGGTGATATCCGACCGCTCCGCCGGGCAACCGGAAGTTTCCGCCGGCCGCATGGAAGCTGACAATATCAGCCTTTCAGGATGCCGCATCCCCGAGCAGTTTCCGGGCGCTCTTGTCGTGCTTGCCAAGCTTTGCCTTCGGCCAATAGTCCGGCTTTCCTTTCCGGGCCGTCAGCTAGCCGTCTGCCCGGATCGAGATCGGCGTTTCCTCCTCGGGCATCAATGCACCCCCGACGGGCCTACGAAGATTTGCCGGGGTGCCCATTCTAGCGAAGCATCAGCAGATCGAGTAGCGTTGTCGATTGATTGCAGAATTCAATTATTTTCATGCAGGACAGGCTCGCGGTGCCCAACCAGCCGAGGCTTGTGCAAGGGTGACATTGGACAGGATCGTTGCGTTTGCCTACCTGTTCCATCCCGGATGATCA
>DISF01000058.1 GCA_002421985.1 Roseovarius sp. UBA6217
CGCGCCGACCTGATCCGCGTGCGCGCCGAGGGCGCGGCGCTGTTGGTGATCGCAACTTGGGTGGCGGGCCAACAGGTCTATGGCTTTGGCGCGGCCCCGATGCCCGCCCAGATGCCCACCATGGCCGCACAATGAGCGGGCATTTGTGGCTGGTTGTCGGCCCCTCTGGCGCGGGCAAGGATACGGTTCT
This sequence comes from Roseovarius sp. UBA6217, assembly GCA_002421985.1. Taxonomy (GTDB): domain Bacteria; phylum Pseudomonadota; class Alphaproteobacteria; order Rhodobacterales; family Rhodobacteraceae; genus Roseovarius. The sequence goes on from DISF01000058.1 coordinate 191, forward strand.
GGCCGGTCTTGCCGCGCGGCTGACCCCACAAGACGGTGTTATGATCGCGCGCCGCATCATCACCCGGCCCTGTCAACCCGGCGGCGCGGAACAGCATCTGTCGGTCACGCCCGAGGCTTTCGCGCGGCTGGAGGCGGCGGAGGCCTTTGCGCTGAGCTGGGTCAGCCACGGGTTGCAATACGGCATCGGGGCCGAGGTTCGCTCCTGGCTTGCGGCGGGGTTGAGCGTCTTGGCCAACGGCTCGCGCGCGGCCCTCCCGCAGGCGCGCGCCGCCTTCGGCCCGGCCCTGCGCGTGGTCGAGATCACCGCCCCAACGGAGGTGCTGGCCGCGCGCCTTGCCGCACGGGGCCGCGAAAGCGCAGGCGACATCGACGCGCGCCTTGCCCGCACGGCAGAATTGCCGCGCGACACGCCCGACCTCGTCATCCAGAACGACACAGCGCCCGAGGCCGCCATCGCGCGGCTCCACACCGCCCTGACAACCGCACCCGCGCCAACCGCGAAGAAGGACCGGGTGTCGTCCGTGACCTTGACCCGCGAGGCACCATTATGATCTGGTCTGTTGGTTCTCAGGCCGCGATGAAATCCCCAAGCAAGTGTGTTAAACTGATAGAGGATCGGACCGACCGCCATGTAGTCCCAAGGAAATATGACGCGTCCATGAGCGGATTGTGTGCATTATGCTAATAAAGCAGAGCAATATCGCCAAATGCGCGATGCCCATGACTCATCCGTGTGCTTCGATGATTGCCCGCGTCGTCTGAACAGCTGCCGCAAGCTCGTTCCTGTCCGTCCCCTTGATCCCCAGTCCAGACAGATGAAAAGACAACTGACCTGACCCACCGCCACCCGCCGCAGCGCGTGCTGCTCGGCCGCGCGCCCGATCTGATAGCGCTGGCTGCGGATCTTGCGTCTCCGTTGCAGGTGCCTCAAATGTCATCGACATGGACTCAGTCCCAGCTCCCTGCTCCCCCGCCGCCGCCCGCACCTCCTGCAATTCCTGCTTCAGCTTCTCCACGGTCTCCCGCGTCTCGGTCATCTGCCGATCTCGCCGCAGGCCGTCCTCATCAGGGTACGGGAAACTCCCCGCCTGACCCGCGTGAAGCACCTTCAGCGCCGGGTCCTCGAAATACTTGATCCGCCGCGCTCGGATCGGCATCTGCGCATCAATCACGAGGATCACCTCGTCGAGGTCCATGCGGCGGGCCTGGTCCTCGGTGAGGAGCGGCGTGTCCTCCGTCCGCTCGGAAACGCTGCGCCCCTCGAACGGATTGCGCCCGACCGCACGCGACCTGGTCACAACGCGCTTGGTGGTTTTGCCCACAGCTTGGCTGAGTTCCTCGATGGTTTTCTGCTCAGACGGCGTGAGGTAGAGCTTCACGCCCGCGCCGCCCTGCAGCGACCGGCGGGTGTTCTCGCCATAGATCTCGTCCAGTGCCGGGATAGTCTGGGTGACAATCGCGAGGTTCCCACCGAAAGAGCGCAGCGTCTTGATGCTCTCGGCGACGATCGGCATCTTCCCGAGCCGGTCGAACTCATCGAGCATGATCATCACGGGCCAGGGTTCGTCGTCCCCCGGCTCCTGCGCCTGCAGCGAGGCGATCAGGTCCGAGAAAAAGAGCCTGATCAGCGGGGCCAGCGGGCGGATCATCTCTGACTCGACCACGAGATAGATCGCGTGGGGCCGCCGCCGGATATCCCGGAAGGAGAAATCCGAAGTGGCGGTGGCTGCGTCGATTGCGCGGTTGTCCCAGGTGTCGAGACCCGAGGTCATCAAGAGCGAGAGGTAGGAGGTCAGGGTGTCGTTGTTGGTCGACGCCATGCGCTCGAAGATCAGCTTGGCAGATGCGTTCTTCACCTCCTGCGCGCGCTTGAGATATTCCTTCTGTTTGTCGCCGCCCGAGGCGGTGATGCGGTAGATCTCGCCAATGGTCGGCACGCCGCGCTCGAACGCCAGAAGGCCGGCCGCCACGAAGAGATCGATACCGCCAGCCAGAAGCCCGCTCAGCTTTTCGTTGTCGGTCTGCAGGAAGAGCTTGGCGGTCAGCTTCAACTCCATCTGCTGCCGGTCGGGATTGGTCATGGCCGCAATGCGCGCCAGCGGATTGTAGCGATGCGTCGGGCGATCCCAGTCGGTCGGCGCAAACCGGAACACCTTGTCGCCCATGCTGGCGCGGAAACGCGAGGTCTCGCGAAAGTTCTCGCCCTTCACGTCCAGCACCACGGCGGAGCCCTTGTAGGTCAGCAGGTTCGGGATCACGAAGCCCACGCCCTTGCCTCGGCCCGTCGGCGCCACGATCAGCGCATGCGGGAAGGTTTTTGACACGAGGAAGGGGCGCTTCGATTTCGGGGGGCCGAGCTTGCCGAGAAGGAAGCCGCCGCCCGGCTTGGCAAAGAAGCCGTTGCGCTTCATCTCGCCCCGGGGCTGCCAATGCGTCGTGCCGAAGCGGGTCAACGCCTCGCCCAGAAGCGTGATGCTGAGCAGGAACGCCGCGAGACCAAACACAGCAAGGATCAGGTTTACCCAGACGAAGTCGCGCGGGGCGCTGGACCCCAGTGCGCGGTATTCCCGTGCGAGCAAGGTGAAATCGATGCGCTCAGTCGACAGCCCATAGCGCAGGATCAGATAACCCGTGGCCACGACATAGCCGATGGCGAGGCCGATCAGGGTCAGGCTCAGGATGCCACCCGCAATCTTGCCCTTATCCATGGGTGATCCCCTTTTCGCCGTGGGCTGCGGCATGGCGGGCGCGCTGTGCCTCGATCTGCTCCTCGGCCAAAGCATCCAGCACCCGCTCCATGGCGGGGCCATGGGCAGTCACCTCGCTGCTTTCCAGATAGGCCTTGGCGAGTTCCAACTGCCGCAGCGGGTGCTCAGTGAACTTCTCCAGCACATCGGCATGGCCAGCACGCAGGGCGGTCACGGCGTTTGGCGTGAGGTTGCGGTCGATCTGCACTACGAGGCGCTGTCCGGCAGCGTCCGTGAGCGGCGTCTCTTCCTCCGCCTCAGCCCGGCGCAGGAACGCCATGACATCGGGGGCGGTCTCAGCCATGAATCGCCGCTCGGCATAGTCCTGCCGGGCCTTGTCCTCGATCTCGAAGCTTCGTTCGCTGATATAGGCGCGCGATGCCCCCATGGCGCGAAGCTGGTTGATCTCTTCCTGCACCGCCGCGCCGAACGCGTCATCCGGCATTTCCGTGCGGTAGAGCGCGAGCGTGCGCATGTCCTCGGAGATGGGGCCGAGATATTGCGAAGGATCACGCAGCGCGAGATCCATGTCGCCGGCGTGAAGCGTGCGGTCCTTTTCCTCGACGGCGAACTCCTGCGGCTTACGGCTGTCGGTGATCTTGTCCCAGGCCATCGAGGCCAGTTCGGCATGATCAGGCGATCGTTGTGCATAGGCGTTGAAGGCGGCACGCGCCTCTTCCACTTCAACGGCACCAGCCCTGCGCACAGACGGGTCGTCCGAGAACGGGTGGTCGAAGTCCGTCCGGCGGAACTGAGCGACCAGTTGCTGGAAGTCCTGCCGCTCGGATGGAGTAAACACATCTGGCCGCTCGTCGGCCAGAGCGCGCTCGGACAGCGTCATACGCTCGGCCAGGGTAACCGGGTCATCCTTGGTCTCGTCCACCTCATCTACTGCCCGCAGTATGCGCGCATCAGTCAGAGCATCGCCCAGTCGGGCATGAACGGCTTCCAGCCTGTCCAGCGCGTCCTCGCGGTCCTCGCCCTTTTCCAGATCGAGATCGCCCGCCTTGGCGATGGCGCGCAGATCCTGCGCCAGCCACTGCCGTTCGAGCGCAGCATTGCCGGCACCCTCGCGCAAGCGGGCAGTGACGGCCTCGGGGTCGATCCCCGTGCCCTGCAGCGCCTCGGTGAGCCGTGCTTTCACCGCATCGTCGTCGAGGCGCCCCATCTGGTCTTCGCGCATATTGGCCCGCGTATAGACCCCGTCCCTGGACGGTGCGTCGAGGAGTGCAGCCGAGCGGTCCCCGAGCGGGTTCAGATGCGCGACAGAGGCCAGCACATCGGTAAGCTTGCGCTCGATTTCAGGCCGCTCGGCGGCAGGTGCCCGGTCGATCGCAGCCTCGATCTGGCGGATGTTCTGAGAAAACTCAGTGATCAGCGTGTCGAACGCTGTTTCGTCTTGGGACATGTAGATGGCTCCGTCAGATTGGATCTGACCGCCGCTGGCAAGGATGGTGCTGGCCCGCTTGAGTGCCTCGGCCACGTCGTCGAAGTTCGACCGGGACGCCTCGGCAGCCAGACCCCGATAGGTCAGCGCATTGCGCGCCACCGTCTCCAGGGCTGCGGCCAGATCGGTACCCGTGCGCTGGCGCTCGACCGGAGGTCGGCCCTCGTCACGGGCCTTGTAGACCTCGTCGATCTCGGCGCGGTAGGTCGTAACCCCCCGGTCAAGACGCCGTGTCGCCTCGAGCCGGATCCCGTGGACCTGCGCCGCCTCGACCATCGCCACCCGGAAGGCGTCGTAGTTGAAGTGGTGATCCTTCCCGAGAAAGAACATTTCGCCATCCTTGCTGCGGCGGTTCAGAACGATATGCGCATGTGGATGCGCGCGATCTTGGTGTATTGCAGCAATATAGTCGAATTGCGACCCCTCACCTTGAAAGAACTTCTCACAGACGGATTCCGTGATCGCACGCACCTCTTCACCGCTGGTGCCGACGGGAAACGCCATCAGAAGATGCGAGGTATGGCCGAGCTTCGGGCTGTGCCGCTCACCCCACTGGTTCTCGAAGCGCCGGACAACCCGGTCGATCTCCGCCTCGGTCAGGGTCTTCTTGCCATCATGGGTGCCGCGGCTGTCGAGGATGTGGCTCGACTTGGTGGTGAGGTAGGTCAGCTGGGCCTTGAGCTGCGCGCCGGTATGGCACCCGCCTTTCGAGATCGGCTTGAAGATGGCAGGCGAGTAGCCGCGCGCAGCCCGGACCATTTGCGCCTTCTTCGCCAGCCCCTGCCAACTGCCCGAGACCCGGCTCCAGTCGCGATCGAAGAGAGCAGGCCCGACACCGCGCGCCTCACTCCTCGCCATGCTCGGCCACCTGCTCCGCTTCCTGCCGCGCCAGACTGGCGAGCGCCCTGGTGACCTCGAGGTCCAGCGCACGTCGCCGCGCGCGGAACATCTCCTGGATCTGATCCGCCATGTCGAAGACGAGTACCGCGAGGTCACGTATCTCGGCATGGCTGGCGGGCGTGTAGGGCAGCCGCTCCCCTTTAATCTTCGCCTCGTTCAGGCGGCGTGCGACCTGGTTCACGTTGTTGCCGACCCGGTTCAGCGCCGCGCTCAGCCCTCGGAGCTCATCCGTCATGGCCTCATCCGGGCGCAGGAGATCGTCGGCGGCCAGCATCAGGCACCTCATGGCTTCTGACCGATGTACAATGCCGCGCCGCGCGAGAGCTGCATCGAAGCCGCGTAGATCGCGCTCGGTGACACGCATGGTGAGCACACGGGTGCGGCTGTCGTTGGCCGAGACGGCGGAACGGCCACGGCCGAGGACGTTGTAGACGGTCTTGGGCGAGACCTTCAGGCCAGCGGCCAGATCGCGCACAGCGACGCCTTTCGCCCGTTCCCGGGCGATCTGTCGGCGCTCCTGATCGGTCAGTCTGCGACTGCTACCCATGTGAAGTATACGTTCCTATTTCTTGCCAACTTCGTACAAGCCCGCCTTCTCCCAGCACAAGCGGAGAAGGCATCAAGGGCTTGTACTCAATGTAGAAAATCGGCCCAGGGGGCCGATTTGACGTCTTTTGTCAAATGCATCGCGCCTTGCGCTCATTGCATCGCGTCCCGCGTCTTCCGCATCGCGTTTCGCGCGCATTGCACCGCGCATCGCGTCCTTTGCAGCGCGTCTTCCGCGCCCCGCATCGCGTCGTCTGGCACTTGGCAAATGGCGTCTGCATCCCGCATCGCGCACAGTGTCGTCTGCATCCCGTCTTCCGTTTCGCGTCCCGTGTTCCCCGCATTGTGCACTTTGCGGAATGGCAAATGGCGCGCGTCCTCCGCGCCCTGCATCGCGCTCTTCGCAGCACGTCCCCCGTCTTATGGATCACGTTGTCTGGATTTCGCTCATGGGCAGTCCGCATCGCGTCTTCTGCTTGACGCGCACAACTCAACCGTCTAGCGACATTCCTGTATTATCGTCGTGTTTCACCATCCTTGCCGAAAGCTCCGCCCCATGCCGAACGACAATCTCGTGGTCATCGCCGCGATGGCCCGGAAAGGGGGGAGTGGCAAAACCACACTCTCGCGCGCTCTGATCAGTGCTGCCGTCGCCGCCGGTCGCCGGGTCCTTTTGATCGATACCGACAGCACAGGCGTGCTCGGCACCTGGCACAAGCGGGCCGAAGCGGCAGGTCTTGGATCGCCCCTGCTGCGCTCGGTCTCTGTCGAAAGCGTTGGCGCCGTCGATCGCAGGATCGAGCAGGTCTATGCGGCGGACTCGGCGGATTTCATCTTCATAGATACGGCAGGTGTCGGGGCAGAGTGGTCGGACGGAATCGCCGTTCTGGCCGATCACATCGTGACGCCCGTCATGCTCTCGACCTCAGATATCGATGTCGGGGCCCAAACTGCAGACTGGTTCGAGAAGCTCCGTGCCCGCGTCGATGACCCGGACAGTCTGCCGCGCCACCACGTTGTGCTGAACATGGTCGACCCCAAGGCCACGCGCGCCGATGCCGCCCTCATCGAGGCAGCGATCGCGCGGTTTCCGGTGGTCGAGACCGTGATGATGCGCCGCAACGTTTACAAGGAAATGGACGAGAAAGGCCTCCTGCACGCCGTGGCGCTGCAGAAGCAGGCCGATCCCAACCCCCTGATGCGGCCCCATGTCCGCCACGTGGTTGAGGCCCTCGAAGAAGCGACCGACATCCTCAACAACATTCTGGCCGCGTGAGGTCAGGACGTTGCGCAAGAAGATCCCGACCATCACCCGACCTGACCCGACCTATGCCG
>DISF01000050.1:0-11616 GCA_002421985.1 Roseovarius sp. UBA6217
CCTTGGGCGTCGTCGTGGCTTGGCTGTGAAGATGGATCAGCATGATCGCCCCCCGTCTCGAATACCCCTCAACACCGATCTTGCCATGAAAAGCGCCGATCGCCGAGGGGAAATGTGATCATCCGGGATGGAACATGGGACGCGCGCCCAAAACATGATCTCACGGCCAATCATACGGGTGTCGTGAATTATCCGGGTTAGAGCACCTCGCGCATCAGGCCGAGCGCCAGCACCGCGATCACCAGCCCCGCCACGATCTCCAGCACCGTGAGCGCGCGCACGAGGCCCTCACCCTCTGCGGCGGCAAGCCGCGCCAGCACGCCCTCGCGCAGCGTGACCGAGGCCAGCGCCACCGCCACCGTCACGCTCGCCGTGCCGATCCCCATAACAAAGGCCCCGAGGATGCCCGCCGCCTCGATCCCCAGCCGCCAGGTGAGAATGAGAAGGAACAGCGCGCCGGTGCAGGGCCGGATCGCCACCGCCGCGATGAGCGCCGCCGCGTCGCGCCAGGAGGCCACGCGCGCGGCCTCGTCGGGCGTGGGGCCGTGGCGGTGGCCGCATGCGGCGCAGGCGTGGCCGTGCTCGTGCTCGTGTTCGTGGTCATGAGCCTGCCGCCCCGCGCGCCACCAGCGCCGCACCCCGCGCAGGCAAAGCCACACCCCCACCGCCGCGATCGCGCCATAGCTTGCCGGGGCCATCAGCCCCTCGGCGATCCCGGTCATCTGCTGGCGCGTCAGGTCAAAAAGGAACACCCCGGCATAGACCATCACCACCGCGCTTGCCGCCTGCGCAAGGCTCGACGCCAGCGCCAGCGCCGAGAGCCGCCACGCGCCCACCCGCGCCGCCATGCCATAGCCCGCCATCAGCAGCTTGCCATGCCCCGGCCCCGCCGCGTGAAAGAACCCGTAGGCGAAACACAGCCCCATCAGCCCTGCCATCGCCCCCGGCTCGCCCGCACGCAAGGCCCGCAACAGCCGCGCCATCGCCTGTTGCGTCCCGGCCTGGCCGTCGCGCGCCCAGGCAGCAAGCTCTGCCGCGCCGCCCATACCCCAGAGCCACACCGCCGCCGCCAGCACCGCCAGCGCGGCCCCGCTCAGGACGGCGCGCGGCACGAGATCGCCATGATGTCGGAAAAGAGATTGCCCACCTCGACGCCGGAATATTGCTCCTCGGCGCTCAGTTCGGCGAGCATGTCGCGAAACGCGCGCTGGCTCTCGTCGAGGTCGGGCTCGGTGATGGCATAGGCGCAGCCCTCGGGCAGCACCACCGGACCGGCGAGGGTATACTTGACGAAATAGGTGGGATCATAGGGCTCCACCCGCAACCCGTCGGCGGGCACGGGCCCGAAGCTGCGGCGATGGCTGGCCACGATCCGGCCTGCCTCGATGCGGATATCGGTAGGCACGGGATGCTCAAGCGCGATCTTGTCGCCGCCCGCGGTCAGGTACAGATCGCCCTCGAACCCGTCGGGCCATTCCTCCAGATCAAACCCCTTGAGGCGCGCCAGTTCCGCGTCGGTCAGCGCGCCCTCACCATCGGGATCAAGCCCCATATCGGCAAAGATCAGCAGCGAGAAGAAATCATCATAGGTCCACGTCACCTCGACGCCGGTCAGATTGCCCGCGCCGTCATCCTGAAACCTGAGCGCCACATCAACAAAGACATGCGGATGCGCGCCCAGGGGGGCGGCGATCACGAAGGCGGCGGCGGTGACGATGGCGCGGTGGATCATGGCGACAGGTTTACGGCATGGACCGGCCCACCCGCAAGGCGGGACCTGTCACGCGGCGGCGGCCATTCGCGAAAAGCCGCGCATCGCGCGGTCATGGCCTGGCGCGGACGTTTGGAGAGCCGCGCATTGACGGGCCGCGGTGCGGCGATCCAACGTCAGTTTGGCAGCACTTTATCTCGCCAAATCCGAAAAACCTCAACGCAAGGCGCAGGTGGCGGCCAAATCGCCGTGCCGGGGGGCGGCCCGGCGATGCGCGGCGGCGCGCCAAGGCGCGCCTTGACTCCGCGCATTGGTGCCCGGCTTCGAATGTCCGCGCAAGGATACTCCCCCGCCCTCAGATCGCCATGTCGTCGCGGTGGATGAGCGGCCCGCGGGAGGCATAGCCGAGCGCATCCTCGATCTGATCCGAGCGCAGCCCGGCAATCCGCTTGGCATCGGCCGCATCATAGCGGGTGAGCCCCTGCCCCAGCACGCGGCCCGTCTCATCGGCCAGCTCTACCGGGTCGCCGCGCCCGAACGCGCCGTCAACGGCGCTCACCCCGGCGGGCAGAAGGCTGCTGCCCCGCCCGAGCGCCTGCGCCGCGCCCGCATCGACGATGACCCGCCCGCGCGGCTTCATCGCGGCGATCCAGGCCTTGCGCTTTTGCTGCGGCGTGCCCTGCGCGGCAAACCAGGTGGCGCGCGCGCCCTGCGCCAGCGCCGCGAGCGGGTGATCCACGTCACCGCGCGTGATCGCCATTGCACAGCCCCCGGCGGTGGCGGTGCGCGCGGCCATCACCTTGGTCTTCATGCCGCCCTTCGAGAGGCCCGAGCCGGCATCGCCCGCCATCGCCATGATCGCAGGCGTGATCCCCTCGACCTGCGGGATATGGCGCGCCGACGGGTCGATCTGCGGGTTGGCGGTATAAAGCCCGTCCACATCCGACAACAGCACCAGAACATCCGCCCCCGCCGTCACCGCCACCTGCGCCGCCAGCCGGTCATTGTCGCCATAGCGGATTTCATCTGTGGCCACGGTGTCGTTCTCGTTGACGATGGGCACCACGCCAAGGCGCAAGAGCTGGTCGAGCGTGGCGCGCGAATTGAGATAGCGGCGGCGGTTCTCGCTGTCCTCGAGCGTCACCAGCACCTGCGCCGCGCGGATATCGTGGCGCGCCAGCGCCGCCTCATAGGCCCCGGCAAGGCGGATCTGCCCGACCGCCGCCGCGGCCTGGCTCTGCTCCAGCGAAAGCGCGCGTGCAGGCAGGCCCAGCAACGCGCGCCCCAGCGCGATCGAGCCAGACGAGACCAGCACCACATCCACGCCCTGCCCGCGCAAGCCCGCCACATCCTCGACCAGCGAGGCGAGCCAGCCTTCGCGCAAGGCTCCGCTGTCGCGATCCACCAGAAGCGCCGAGCCGATCTTGACGACAACCCGGCGCGCGTCTCCTAAGGGTGCCAAGGGCTGTCCCCATCCGCTTGTGCCGCCGCGATCTCGTCATCGCTGTCGCGGCGGCGGCGCGTGCGGCTTTCGCCGATCTCGGCGCGCAGGGCGCGCAGCACCTCCGCCACCCCCTCGCCCGACACCGAAGACATGAGCATCACCGGCCCGCCGCTGGCCTCTTGCAACTCGCCCTGCAAAAAGACGCGTTCCTCGGCGTCGAGCGTGTCGATCTTGCTCAGCACCGTCACCCGCCTCTTGTCGGCCAGACCCGCGCCATAGGCCTCGATCTCGCCGATAATCGTCCGGTAATCGGCCACCGGATCACCCGAGGAGCCATCCACCAGGTGCAGAAGCGCGGCGCAGCGCTCGACATGGCCGAGAAACAGATCGCCAAGGCCACGGCCCTCGGACGCGCCCTCGATCAGACCGGGAATGTCGGCCACGACGAATTCGGCCCCGTCGATGCCCACCACGCCAAGATTGGGGTGCAGCGTGGTGAACGGGTAATCGGCCACCTTGGGCCGCGCATTCGACGTGGCGGCGAGAAAGGTGGATTTGCCCGCGTTGGGCAGGCCCAGAAGCCCGACATCGGCGATGAGCTTCAGCCGCAGCCAGATGGTGCGCTCAACGCCCGGCTGGCCGGGATTGGCGCGGCGCGGGGCCTGGTTGGTGGAGGTCTTGAACCGCAGGTTGCCCCAGCCGCCATTGCCGCCATGCGCGAGCTCGATCACCTGCCCTACCTCGGTCATGTCGGCGATCACCGTCTCCTCGTCCTCATCAAGGATTTCGGTGCCCACGGGCACGCGCAGCACGATGTCATCGCCGCTTGCCCCGGTGCGCTGACGCCCCATGCCGGGGCGACCATCGGCGGCAAAGAAATGCTGCTGATAGCGAAAATCAATGAGCGTGTTGAGCCCGTCCACCGCCTCGACACGGACCGCGCCGCCATTGCCGCCATCGCCGCCATCGGGGCCGCCGAACTCGATATATTTCTCGCGCCGAAAGCTGACACAGCCCGCGCCGCCACTGCCAGAGCGGATATATACCTTCGCGAGGTCGAGGAATTTCATCGTCTGTCCTTTCGCCGCGTCGCCCGCGCGCGGCCCTCAGCCCATCTTGCGGCTATAGGTCCATGTGGGCACACAGGCCCCGCGCGCGACGCAGTAGGTTTCGGCATCCCCAAGATACTGAAACCCGCAATTCGTCAAGACCCGCGCCGAAGCGGTGTTGTCCTGGAACACGCTGGCAAATACGGTGCGCGCGGCGTGGGGGTTGGCGGACAAAAGCGCCTCGACCGCCGCCGAGGCAATGCCGGTGTTCCACCATGCGGGCGCGACCCAATAGGCGATCTCGGACTGGCCGGTATCGACGCGGCTCAGGGAGACAAGCCCCATCACCTCGGCCCCGCCCGTGCGGGTGCCGTCGATAGCCCAGATATCCTCGATCCGGTTCGCGGCATGGGCGCGCGCGATCAGCGCCTCGGCGGCACCGGGCGGATAGGGATGCGGGATGGTCGGGGTGGCCTGCGCCACCCGGATATCGCCCGCGTTCATCGCGATCAGCCCTGCATCCGAGCCGCGCAGCGGGCGCAGGTCGAACCGTTCGGTTGCGATCACCGGCTGGTCGATCACCGTCTCGTAAGCCATGCGCTCCTCCTTTCGCATGATGCGTCTCCCCATCAGATGGGGGCGCGCGCCGCTGTCACAAGCCTTGCCAATGCCTCCCGCACCGGAACATGACGCGAATTTTACCGCGATATCACCGAACACCCCTGCCTGACACGACAAGGGGGACCGGCGCGCGCCGATCCCCCCTCATGGTCATGTCATGTGCCGGGTTCGGCTTATTCTGCGGCCTCCGCCATTGGCAGCACGGAAATGAACGTGCGGCCCTTGAGACCCTTGTGAAAGGTCACGGCCCCCGTGGTCACGGCGAAAAGCGTGTGATCCTTGCCCTGGCCCACACCGTCGCCCGGCCAGAACTTGTTGCCGCGCTGGCGGACGATGATGTTGCCGGGGATCACGGCCTCACCGCCGTATTTCTTGACGCCGAGACGACGGCCAGCCGAATCGCGCCCGTTGCGGGATGACCCGCCTGCCTTCTTGTGTGCCATCTCGTGTCTCCTTAGCCCTTGGTCAATTCTTTGGCCTGCTCGATCCAGCCTTCACGCTCGATCCGGCCCTTGAACGACAGTTTCTCATCCATCGCCGCGACATCCGCCTCGGTCCATGCGGCGATCTGGGCAAACGTGGTCACACCCGCCTCATGCAGCTTTTTCTCGAGTGCGGGGCCGACACCCGACAGCACCTTGAGATCATCTGCGCCTGCGGGCGCGTCTGCCTTGGCGGCGGCCGTCTTCGCCGGGGTCTTCGCCCCGGCCACGCCCGCCACGGAGCCCGCGCCGGTCGCAGCCTTGACGCCGGTCTTGTCCGCGCCTTGCGCGAGGATCTCGGTCACGCGCAGCAGCGTCAGCTTCTGGCGGTGGCCCTTGGTGCGCTGCGAGCCGTGCTTGCGGCGGCGCTTGACGAAGTGGATGACCTTGTCACCCTTGATCTGGTCGATCACCTCGGCCTGCACCGCGGCACCCGCGACCAGCGGCGCGCCGATGACGGGGGCATCGCCGCCCAGCATCAGGATCTCGTTGAACTGCACTGTCTCACCGGCATCCGCCGCAAGCTTTTCAACGCGCAGCAGGTCACCCGACTGCACCTTGTATTGCTTGCCGCCGGTCTTGAGGACCGCAAACATGGCTCTTTCCTTCTCATCCCGCGTCCTGTGGCCCCCCTTTCGGGGTGTTGCGGGCCATAAGGCCCACCTCGGACAGCGCCCCCTTGGGGGATCATTCAAATGCAAAACCGGCGAGTCCTCCCGCCGGTCGCGACCGTATGCGCCATGGGTGCGGCGGAGTCAAGGGCGTCGTCAAGAGCGTCAAACCCGCATTCCATCCGTAACCGACGCACCCGGACGGGCCTGCCCCCGGTCGAAGTCATCTGCAAAATCCGGACAAGGGCACCGGAAAAAGCCATGCCCCTCTCGCCCTGTCACAGGGCGGGACAAAACACCCGCGGCGCACCTTCACCCGCGCGCGCGGCCAAAGACCGGGGCGCGCCCGGCCATGTTGGCGGCGATCTGTTCCATCTGGTCGGGCTGGCCGATCAGGCCGGCCTGTTCGCGGCTCTCTTCCATGAGCACCTCCGCCACCGGCGCGCCGCTCTCGGCCACGGAAATGAGCCGCTTGGCGGCACGGATGGCCGAAGGGCTGCGCCCGGCGATGTCGCGCGCCAGATCCTGCGCGGCGGCCAGAGGGTCGTCGGCGATCTCGGTCACAAGGCCCCAGGCTGCGGCCTGCGCGGCCCCCACCGGCGTGGCGGTATAGGTCATCCGCCGGATCACATCGGACCGGGTGAGGCGCGGCAAAAGCGCCATACCGCCCATATCCGGGATGAGGCCCCATTTCATCTCCATGATGGCAAGCTGCGTCTCGGGCGCGGCGATGCGGATATCGGCCCCGAGCGCAAGCTGGAACCCCGCGCCATAGACCGCGCCGTGCAGCGCCGCGATCACCGGCACGGCCAAGCGGTGCCAGACCATCGCCACCTGCTGAAAAAGGTTGGTATCGCCATGGCTGCGCGCCACGATCAGCGCCTCGGGATCGCCCTTTGCCAGCGCGGCAAAGCTCGTCACGTCAAGCCCGGCGCAAAACGCCCGCCCCGCGCCCGATAGCACCACGGCGCGGATATCCTCGCCCCCGAGCGCGTGCCCGGCGGCCACGATCGCCTCGGCCATCTCGGGATCGACGGCGTTCATCTTGTCGGGGCGGGTGAGGGTGACATGGGCGATATGGCCCTTGATCTCGGTGATGACACGGGGCATGGGCGGTCCTCCTTTTGCCCCCATGAAACACGCGCGGCGCGCGCGAGGCCAGAAGAACGTTGCGGCAGGCCCTTGCCGTGCCACCCCGGCTGGCGTTATCTGTGCCCCATGAGCCATCCACGTTATACCCCGCTTGTCCAGAGCCTGCCCGCCGCCGTGCCCTTTGTCGGCCCCGAGGAACAGGAGCGCGCGCGCGGCGCGCCCTTTGCCGCGCGGCTGGGCGCGAACGAGAATCTTTTCGGCCCCTCGCCCGAGGCGCTGGCGGCGATGCGCAATGAGGCGGCGGAGGTCTGGAAATACGGCGACCCGACAAGCCTTGATCTGCGCGCGGCGCTGGCGGCGCATATGGACGTGGCGCTGGAAAACGTGCTGGTGGGCGAGGGGATCGACGGGCTTCTGGGCAATCTGGTGCGGTTGCTGGTGGCACCGGGCGACGCGGTGGTGACCTCGGACGGGGCCTATCCGACCTTCAATTATCATGTCACGGGCTTTGGCGGGGTGCTGCACAAGGTGCCCTATCGTGCGGATACCGAAGACCTGCCCGCGCTGATCGCCCGCGCGCATGAGGTCGGGGCGAAGCTGGTCTACTTCGCCAATCCCGACAATCCGATGGGGTCATGGCTGCCGGGCACCGAGGTGGCCACAGCGCTTGATGCCTTGCCCGAGGGCTGCATCCTGTGCCTCGACGAGGCCTATATCGAGTTCGCCCCCAGGGGCACCGCGCCCGACATCGCCGCCGAAGATCCCCGCGTGATCCGGATGCGCACCTTTTCCAAGGCTTACGGGATGGCGGGCGCGCGGATCGGCTATGCGGTGGCCGAGGCGGGGTTGATCAAGGCGTTCGACAAGGTGCGCAACCATTTCGGCATGACCCGGATGGCGCAGGCGGGCGCACTTGCAGCGCTCAATGATCCTGCGTGGCTTGCGCATGTGCAGGCCGAAGTGGTCCGCGCACGGGCCGGGATCGCCCGGATCGCGGCGGAAAACAACCTGACCGCCCTGCCCTCCGCCGCCAATTTCGTCGCGGTGGATTGCGGGCAGGATGGCGATTTCGCGCGCGCGGTGCTGCAATCGCTGGTGGCGCGGGGGGTGTTCGTGCGGATGCCATTTGTCGCGCCGCAGGATCGCTGCATCCGCATAAGCTGCGGCCCTGCGCGCGATATGGCGGTTCTTGCGGACTGTCTGCCGCAGGCGCTCGACGACGCGCGCTCTGGGGCATAGCTCTCGGCACGGCGACCGGAACAAAGGCCGGGAACAAAGGCCCGCGCGCAATCCGGCAGCGAGACCACCGGCACCTCTCCCCCCCTTGCCAAGACGATCCTGCCGGGCGATGACAGGGCATGGACAAGGTGCTTTTCTCCTTCGGTCACGGCTATTCGGCGCGCGCGCTGGCGCGGCACCTGCTGCCGCAGGGCTGGCGCATCCACGGCACCACCCGTGATGCGGCACAGGCCGAGGCGCTGCGGGCCGAGGGCGTGATCCCGCTCATATGGGGGCGCGATGATCCCGGCCCGGCGCTGCGCACGGCCACGCATCTGCTCACATCCATTGCCCCCGATGCCGCGGGCGATCCGGTGCTCGCGCATCATGCCGGGATCATATCCGAGATCGCGCCGCGCCTTGCCTGGGCGGGCTATCTTTCGACAACGGGCGTTTACGGCGACCATCAGGGCGATTGGGTGGACGAGACCACCCCCCTCACCCCCGCCACCGAACGCGGCCTGCGCCGCGTCGCCGCAGAGGCCGAATGGCAGGCGATCCCCGGCCTGGCCCTGCATATCTTCCGCCTTGCCGGTATCTACGGCCCAGGTCGCGGCCCGTTCGAGAAGGTCCGCCAGGGCACGGCGCGGCGCATCGTCAAGCCGGGGCAGGTGTTCAGCCGCATCCATGTGGACGATATCGCGCAGGTGCTTGCCGCCTCCATCGCGCGGCCCCGGCCCGGCGCGGTCTATAATCTCTGCGACGATGACCCGGCCCCGCCAGAGGACGTGATCGCCCACGCCGCCGAATTGCTCGGCCTGCCCATCCCCGAGGCGATCCCCTTTGACGAGGCCGACATGTCGCCCATGGCGCGCTCCTTCTATGCCGAATCGAAACGCGTCTCGAACCGGCGCATCAAGCAGGAGCTGGGCGTGCGCCTCATCCACCCCGATTACCGCAGCGGGCTGCGGGCGCTTCTGGCGCAAGAGGGCTGATACCCTTCATCTTGCCTTAAATACTCATATTGCAACGAGCACAGCCAACGAAAAAGGGCCGCCCGAAGGCGACCCTTTCCCTGGCTCACAGGCCGGGGGGCGTGATTTACATCATGCCGCCCATGCCGCCCATGTCGGGCATCCCGCCGCCGGCGCTTTCCTTCTGCGGCTTCTCGGCCACCATCGCCTCGGTGGTGATGAGCAGGCCGGCGATCGAGGCGGCATCCTCGAGCGCGGTGCGCACGACCTTGGCCGGGTCGATCACGCCGAATTTGAACATGTCGCCATATTCATCGGTCTGCGCGTTGTAGCCGAATTTCAGATCGTCGCTTTCGCGGATCTTGCCCGCGACGACCGAGCCGTCGACACCGGCGTTCTCGGCGATCTGGCGCAGCGGCGCTTCGAGCGCGCGGCGCACGATGGTAATGCCGGCGTTCTGGTCGCTGTTCGCGCCGGTCAGGCCCTGAAGCGCCTTGGCCCCCTGCACGAGGCAGACACCGCCGCCGACGACGATACCTTCCTGCACCGCGGCGCGGGTCGCGTTGAGCGCGTCATCGACGCGGTCCTTGCGTTCCTTCACCTCGGTTTCGGTCATGCCGCCGACGCGGATCACGGCCACACCACCGGCGAGCTTGGCAACCCGCTCCTGGAGCTTTTCGCGATCATAGTCAGAGGTGGTATCCTCGATCTGCTGACGGATCTGCGCCACGCGCGCCTCGATCTCGGCCTTGACGCCGTGACCATCGACGATGGTGGTCTCGTCCTTGGTGATGGTGACGGTCTTGGCCGAGCCAAGCATGTCCATCGTCACCGATTCGAGCTTCATGCCGAGATCCTCGGAGATCACCTGGCCGCCGGTCAGGATCGCGATATCCTGAAGCATGGCCTTGCGGCGATCACCGAAGCCCGGTGCCTTGACGGCCGCGATCTTGAGACCGCCGCGCAGCTTGTTGACCACCAGCGTGGCAAGCGCCTCGCCCTCGACATCCTCGGCGATGATGAGAAGCGGCTTCTGGCTCTGGATCACCTGCTCCAGGAGCGGGACCATGGGCTGAAGGCTCGACAGTTTCTTTTCGTGCAGCAGGATCAGGCAGTCATTCAGCTCGGCAACCATCTTGTCGGAATTGGTCACGAAATAAGGGCTGAGATAGCCACGGTCGAACTGCATCCCCTCGACCACTTCCACCTCGGTGGCAAGGCCGCGGTTTTCCTCGACGGTGATGACACCCTCGTTGCCGACCTTCTGCATCGCGTCGGCGATGAAGCGGCCGATCTCGGCCTCGCCATTGGCGGAAATGGTGCCGACCTGCGCCACCTCGTCCGAGTTCTCGACGGTGCGCGACGCGGCCTTGATGTGCTCGACGACCTTCTTGGTGGCAAGGTCGATGCCGCGCTTGAGATCCATCGGGTTCATGCCCGCGGAGACGGCCTTGACGCCCTCTTTCACGATCGCCTGCGCCAGAACGGTGGCGGTGGTGGTGCCGTCGCCCGCCTCGTCATTGGTGCGGTTGGCGACTTCTTTCACCATCTGCGCGCCCATGTTCTCGAACTTGTCCTCAAGCTCGATTTCCTTGGCGACAGACACACCGTCCTTGGTGATGCGCGGCGAGCCAAAGCTCTTTTCCAGCACAACGTTGCGGCCCTTGGGGCCAAGCGTCACCTTGACCGCATCGGCCAGGATGTTGACGCCGCGCAACATGCGGTTGCGAGCGTCGGTGTTGAAGCGTACTTCTTTAGCAGCCATGTTCGGATACTCCTGATATCTTGTTCTTTTCCGGGTCAGACGAGGCGCGGCGTTCAGGCGGCTTTCGCGGCCCTCGCGTCGTCGATGATGCCCAGAATGTCGCTTTCCTTCATGATCAGCAGCTCTTCGCCGTCGATCGTGACCTCGGTGCCCGACCATTTGCCGAACAGGATCGTGTCACCGGCCTTCACGGCCATCTCGATCAGCTCGCCATTGTCCTTGCGCGCGCCATCGCCGACGGCGACAACCTTGCCCTGCTGGGGCTTTTCCTTGGCGGTTTCGGGGATAATCAGGCCCCCGGCGGTTTTTTCTTCGCTCTCCACGCGGCGAACGAGCACGCGGTCATGCAGCGGTTTGAATGCCATCTTCGAGGCTCCTTGGCTCAAAGTTTCCTATGAATGACCCCTTCGCAGGGATCATTAGCACTCACTCCGTTCGAGTGCTAACGGCGCAGAAGTAGGCAGAAGGCCAGCACCTGTCAACACCCTTGTTGGTTAAAAATCGCCGCGCCCCGCACCCCCGTCATCCTCTGGCCTGATCCGAGGGTGACGGGGGGGGCGGGGGGGCGGGGGCTTCAGAGGTCGAGCGCCCCTTGGGCGCGGGTGTCCTCCTCGCGCGCCGCGCGCTTGTAGGGGCTGCCGTGGCGCAG
>DISF01000050.1:11715-12110 GCA_002421985.1 Roseovarius sp. UBA6217
ACCATCGCCACGCCCACGTTCTTGCCGCCCTTCACGCTGACGATCGCCACATGTTCCTTGGCAGGGCCAAAGCGGAAGAGGCCGTCAATGCCGCCATCCGCGCCCTTCCTGCCGCCGCCCTGCGGATAGGCCTTGATGAGGCCGCAGGCCCATTTCTCGAATTCCTTCTTGGTCTTGTCGTCACGCTCAAAGAAGTCGCGCGCCCCGCCGATATCCTGCGGCACGCCGTGGACGGTGAAGTCCGCCTTGCCCTCGAACGCATCATAAAGCCGGGTCTCGATCAGGTTGATGGCCAGATGGGTGATGTCGATGCCGATCCATTGGCGGTTCAGCTTTTGCGCCGCGTGCACGGTGGTGCCGCAACCGCAGAACGGATCGAGCACCACATCGCCCTC
>DISF01000062.1 GCA_002421985.1 Roseovarius sp. UBA6217
TGCTGATCCATCTTCACAGCCAAGCCACGACGACGCCCAAGGTGCGGGCGGCGATCCAGGAGAGCGACGAGGCCGGGACGGTTCTGGCCGAGCGGCAGGCCGAAACGGCGCAGCTTTACGGCCGGATACAAGCTGCGCATTCTGGAGGAGACAGACCGGGCTTGTCTTATCCTGAACCTGGCCCCTTGTGTCTCAAGGAGCCCCTGCGCGCCGCGCGATTTATGGCGCGCAGGGGCGGCGGGTGGATCGTGATTGGCTGGGTCGCATTCAGCCCAGCAGCTTGCCAAGCAACGCCCCATAGCCATTCTTGCGGAATATCTCGGCCCGCGCTGCAAGCTGGTCGCGGTCGATCCAGCCCGCGCGATAGGCGATTTCATCGGGTGAGCCGACCTGCAAACCCTGCCGTTCAACCAATGTGCGCACGAAATTTCCCGCATCGAGCAGGCTGGAATGCGTGCCGGTGTCGAGCCAGGCAAAGCCGCGGCCCATCTTCTCGACCCGGAGGCGATCCGCGCGGCGGTAAAGCTCGAGCAGATCGGTGATTTCCAACTCGCCCCGCGCGGATGGCGTGAGCTGCGCGGCCAGGTCCGGGGCCGATCCGTCGAGGAAATAAAGCCCCGTCACAGCATAATTCGAGGGCGGCTGCGCGGGCTTTTCGATGATCGCCCGCACGGTGCCATCGGCATCGAAATCCACCACGCCATAGCGTTCGGGATCGGTGACATGGTAGCCAAAGACCGTGCCGCCGGTTTGCCGCGCATCGGCCGCCGCCAATACCTCGGGCAGGCCGTGACCGAAAAAGATGTTGTCGCCCAGAACCATCGCCGACGGGGCACCGGCAAGGAAATCGCGCGCAAGCAGGTAGGCTTGCGCCAGCCCGTCGGGGCTTGGTTGCACGATCCATTCAAACCGCAATCCCCATTGGCTGCCATCGGCCATCAGGCGCTGAAACGGGCCCTGGTCCTCGGGGGTGGTGATGATCGCGATCTCGCGGATACCGGCCAGCATCAGCACCGACAGCGGATAATATATCATCGGCTTGTCATAGATCGGCAAAAGCTGTTTCGACACGCCCATGGTGACCGGATAGAGCCGCGTGCCCGAGCCGCCGGCGAGAATGATGCCCTTGCGCTGCGTCATGACGTTCCTTTCAAGTCTTCGATCACATCCCGCAACCCCGCCCGCCAGTCGGGCGGCGTGAGGCCTGTGGCGCTCAACCCGCTGCAATCGAGCCGGGAATTGAGCGGGCGGCGCGCCGCTGTGGGATAGCCGGATGTCGCAATCTCGATGATAGCACAGTCAAGCCCGGCCTCGGCCATGATGGCGCGGGCAAACCCGGCCCAGCTTGTTTCCGGCGCGCCCGCGAAATGATAGGTGCCCCCCTGCGCCGGATCGGATTGCAACCGCTCCGCCAGGACAAGACAGGCCTTGGCAATGGCACGCGCGGGTGTCGGCCCGCCGACCTGATCGGCCACGACGCGCAGGCTGTCGCGCTCTGCGCCCAGACGCAGCATGGTCTTGACGAAATTGGACCCATGCGCCGAAAACACCCAGGATGTGCGCAAGATGGCGTGCACGCCCCCGGCCTTGCGCACGGCGTCCTCGCCCGCCAGTTTCGAGCGCCCATATGCGCCCAGCGGGGCGGTTGGGCTGTTGGGCGAAAACGGCGTGCTGCCCGCCCCGTCAAAGACATAATCGGTCGAGATATGCACCAGCGGGATGCCCCGCGCCCGGCAGGCCCGCGCCATCACGCCCGGTGCGTCACCATTGATCCGCGTGGCCAGCGCCTCTTCCTCTTCGGCGCGGTCAACCGCCGTGTAGGCGGCGGCATTTATGACCGCCACCGGCGCGGTCCGGTCAATCAGATCGTAAAGCGCCGCCCCGTCTGGATCGAGCGCGCCAAGATCAAGCCCGCCGCGCCCGACAAACCGGGCGTCGGGGGCCATCGCTGCGAGTTCCCGCGCAACCTGTCCGCTCTCGCCCAGAACCATGATCATGCGCCGACCCCCAGCCGCCTGCCAACGCCATCGCGCGTCTGAAGCGCGCGCCACCAGCCCTCGTTGGCCAGATACCAGTCGACGGTGCGCGCAAGCCCCTCTTGCAGCGTCACGGAGGGGCGCCAGCCAAGCTCTTGCCGGATGCGCGCCGGGTTAATGGCATAGCGCGCGTCATGGCCGGGGCGGTCGGCGACAAAGGCGATCTGATCGGCGTAAGAGCCGCTCGCCCTGGGGCGCCTCTCGTCGAGGATCGCACAAAGGGCGCGCACAAGCTCGAGGTTGCTGCACTCGTTCTCGCCACCGATAGCGTAGCTGCGCCCGACCTTTCCCTTGCTGGCCACCAGCAAAAGCGCGTCGGCGTGATCCTCGACATAGAGCCAGTCGCGGATGTTCGAGCCATCGCCATAGATCGGCAGCGGCTTGCCCGCCAGCGCATTGAGGATGATGACAGGGATCAGCTTTTCGGGGAAATGATAGGGGCCGTAATTGTTGGAACAGTTGCTCAGCACCACCGGCAGACCATAGGTTTCCCCCCAGGCGCGCACAAGGTGGTCCGAGGCGGCCTTGGACGCCGAATAGGGGTTGCGCGGATCATAGGGCGTGTCTTCGGTAAACTGCACCGAAGGGTCAGCGGGCAGCGAGCCGAACACCTCGTCGGTCGAGATGTGGTGCAGGCGGAACCCCTCCGGCCTGCCACAATCGACCCAGTATTTGCGCGCGGCCTCCAGCATGTTGAACGTGCCGGTGATATTGGTCTCGATGAAATCGGCAGGGCCGTCGATCGAGCGGTCAACATGGGACTCGGCGGCCAGATGCATCACCACATCGGGCCGGTGGGTGGCAAATATCCGGTCCAGCGCCGCACGGTCGCGGATATCGGCCCGCTCGAACGCATAAAGCGGGCTATCGGCAACCGTGGCCACATTGTCGAGACAGGCGGCATAGGTCAGCGCATCAACGTTCACCACCGCATGACCGCGCGCGACCGCCAGCCGCACCACGGCCGACCCGATAAAACCCGCCCCGCCGGTGACTAGAAGTTTCATGTGTCGATCACCTCAAAATTGCGCCAACTTGCGCCAAAGCGTTCTGGTATTTCAACGTGAAACCGAAATGCTCTGGTGAGTGCCAGGCCTTGGCAAGTTGCCTGATCCGATGCGCAGCCTGGAGTCTGATTCAAAACCAATCCATCGCCTTCAGGTTATTGCGAGATAGCGTGTCGCGACCCGAATATGAGCGACAAGCACCCATGCCGCGGCGGTCAGGTGCGGTTGGGGGAACCGCGGGGGCGGATCGGCCATCACGCAGCCGAACCGGTCATCGCCGGGGAAATGTCGCAAATCTTGTGCAGCAGGGTTTTCCATTACCAACACGTTGGCAGGCTCCGGCAGGGCCGTCATGGTAAACAATACGTGAACATAGGCCTTGACAAAGCGTCACGGCAAGCCCGCCCGCGCCCCGGCTCAGTCGTGAAACGGCGTCACCTGTGCCACGATCACCGCATTTTCGTCGCGGGCGCGGGCCATGAGGGCGGCTTCTTGCTCGTCGATCTCGTGGCCCTCGGCCTCGCGCTCGGCGCGGGTGCCGTGGCCGGTCACGTCAAGCGGGGCCATTCCCGCCTGCTTGAGGATCGCCACGGTTTCGCGCACCGCCTCGGCCTCGTCCACGCCCGAGGCATAACACATCAGCGCAGCACCAGTGGCGCGCTCGGGCAGCCCATCGCCGGTCTTGCGGCCCACCTCGACGAGCAGGGTATAGACCTGCTGTCGGCTTTGCGTGCTGTTATCGTCGCTCATGGCCCCGGCCTCTCCTTGCCGCGCAAGCCCTGCGCAACCCGGCGGGCAAAGTCAAGCGCGCAGGTGCCTTGCCCGGATGATCACATTTCCCCTCGGCGATCTGCGCGTTTCATGGCAAGATCAGTTTAGAGGGTTCTTTTGAACGTGGAACGCTCATGCTGATCCATCTTCACAGTAT
>DISF01000083.1 GCA_002421985.1 Roseovarius sp. UBA6217
TGGATATCCACCGGAATACCGCGGCCATTGTCACTGACCGACACCGATGAATCGGCGTGGATGGTGACGTTGACCGCATCGGCGTGACCGGCCAATGCCTCGTCGATGCCGTTATCCACGACCTCGTAGACCATGTGATGCAGGCCAGAGCCGTCATCGGTATCGCCGATATACATGCCGGGGCGCTTGCGGACAGCCTCCAGCCCCTTGAGAACCTTGATGGAATCGGCGCCATATTCCTCTGGCACGCGGGCGGGTTCGGACATGCGGTGTTTCCTTCGTAATTTTGTGAACTTTATACGAAGTCTGGGGGGGAATGTCACGGCCCTCCCCCATATTTTGCGACGCCACACGGTCAGGTGAAGGGAATGACAATCCCCACCAGAATGAGCAGCGCGCCAGAGGCCATGTTCATCCGGCGAATGGCCGCCGGACTCTGCAAGAGCCTGCGCGCCCGGTCGAGAAAGAAGGCAAGGCCGAGGTTCCCCAACATCGGCACGATGGCCGAAACCGCGAGAATGGCCGCGATGTCGGGCACCGTGACGGAGGACAGATCAAAAAAGCCCGGCAGGAACCCCATGTAGAACAGAATCGCCTTGGGATTGCCGATCACCGCCGCCATGCCGACCGAGAACCCGGCCCAGATGCCGGGTCGCGTCATGCGGCTGTCGGTGCCCGGTGCGCGGGCGGGCTTGCGGATCAGGAGCACCCCCATCGCGATGAACACCCCCGCCGCGATCCAGCGCATGAGTTCCAGCGCATCGCCATAGACCGACAGGACCCAGGCAAGGCCAAGGATCGCGCAGAGCGGCCAGATCAGATCGCCCAAGGCCACGCCCACGGCCAGCGGCCAGGCCCCCGCCATCCCGCCCGAGAGCGCGCGCGCCGTGAGCGCCACCCAGACCGGCCCCGGCACGGCCCAAAGCCCCGCCATGGCGGCGGCGTAGAGCATGAGATCGAAAGGGGCGATGGTCATGGGGTTTCGGGCAGGGTGAGGCTGCCATCGGGCGCAAGCGGCCAGAACGGGTTCATCGCCAGCTCCCAGACATGGCCGTCGGGATCGGCGAAATAGCCGGAATAACCGCCCCAGAACACCGCTTGTGGGGGTTTTAGCGCGGTGGCCCCGGCGGCGAGAGCCGTGGCATAGGCGGCATCCACCTCTGCCTCGGTCCCGAAATTCTGCGCCAGCGTGACAGCCCCGGTGCCAAGCACGGCATCCGGGCGGCCCTGATCGGCAGCAAGGTCGGACTTGCCGAACAGGCCGAGCACGAGGCCATTCATCTGGTAGAACACGACCTCATCCAGCGCCTCTGCCGGAGACCACCCCAGGGCCGCGTAAAAGGCCCGAGCCCGATCAAGGTCGTCGACGCCAAGGGTGATGAGGGTGACGCGTTGCGGGGTCATGTCGTCTCTCCTGTGATCCGGCTGATGCCATCGCTCTCGGTGACGTTGAAATGCTGCGCGCGGTCGCCCAGTTCGGAAAACAGTTCCGGCCCGGTGCCGGTCATCCATGCCTGCGCGCCCAAGGCGCAGATTTCGTCATAAAGGGCCGCACGGCGGGTGGCGTCAAGATGGGCTGCCACCTCGTCGAGCAACAGAATCGGCGGCGCGCCGAAATCGCGGGCCAGCGCGCGGGCATTGGCAAGGATGAGCGAGACCAGAAGCGCCTTTTGCTCGCCGGTGGAACAGTCGGCGGCAGGCACGCCCTTGGCGGCATAGACAGCATAAAGGTCAGCCCGGTGCGGCCCCACCAGCGTGCGCCCGGCGGCCAGATCACGAAACCGGCTCTCGGCCAGCGCCACGCGCAGATCGTCCGCGCCCTCGGGCATCTCGCCCTCGGTCTGCGTCAGATCCAGTTCGGCGGTGGGAAAGGCGGTTTCCGCCTGCATCTGCGCCCCCATGATGAGCGCGAGCGCCTGTTGCCGGTTGGCGTGGATTTCCGCGCCGCTCTCGGCCATCTGCCGCTCCAGCGCGAGATACCAATGCGCGTCGCGCACCTGATCCTTGAGCAGGCGGTTGCGCTCGCGCATGGCCTTCTCGAAGGTCAGCGTCGCCTCGGCATGGCCCGGCAGGAAGCTCATGGTCAGGCGGTCGAGAAACCGCCGCCGCCCCTCGGCCCCCTCGATCCAGAGCCGGTCCATCGCGGGGATGAGCCAGAGCACGCGGGCAATGCGGCCAAGGCCCAGATGCGGCGCGGATTTATCGTCGATGCGCACCTGCCGCGCGGCACCTTCCTCCGCGACAATCTCGACCTCATGCACCTGATGCAGCGAATGAAGGATAGCGGTGACCTTCCACCCCAACGCCTCGGGCCGCCGCGCCATCTCCTGCGCCGCCGCCCGCCGCAAGCCCCGCCCCGGCGACAGAAGCGAGACCGCCTCGATCAGGTTGGTCTTGCCCGCGCCGTTGGGACCAAAGATCGCGACGGGGCGCGCATCAAGCGAGAGCCGCGCCGATTTATGCGAGCGGAAATGCGAGAGGGTCAGCTCTGACAGGTGAAGGCCGGGCATTCACCGCGCTTTCATCTTGCCAAAAATACTCCCGCCGGAGGCTCCGACAGATGTCACACCCGCATCGGCATGACGACATAGACCGCCGTCGTGTCATTGCCCTCGCGCATCAGCGTGGGATCGCCCGCAGAGTTGAACAGGAATACGGCGTTTTCGCGGTCCACCTGGCTCGCGATTTCCAGCAGGTATTTGGCGTTGAAGCCGATCTCCAGCCGCTCGTCGCCATAGGCCACGGCAAGCTCTTCCTCGGCGGCACCGCTGTCGGGGGCGTTGACCGACAGGATCAGCCGGTCCTCGTCAAGCGAGAGTTTCACCGCGCGCGAGCGCTCGGAACTTACGGTCGCCACCCGGTCCACGGCCTGCGCGAACTCGGCGGCGTCCACCTCCAGCCGGCGGGTGTTGCCCTGCGGGATGACGCGGGTGTAATCGGGGAAGGTGCCGTCGATCACCTTCGATGTCAGCGTGATGTCGGGGGTGGCAAAGCGGATCTTGGTCTCGGATACCGAGACAGCGATCTTCATTTCGTCATCTTCGAGGAGCTTGCGCAATTCGCCCACGGTCTTGCGCGGCACGATCACGCCGGGCATGTCGCCCGCGCCCTCGGGCAGGTCCGCATCAATCCGCGCAAGGCGGTGGCCG
The DNA here is from genome assembly GCA_002421985.1 of Roseovarius sp. UBA6217. Classification (GTDB taxonomy): domain Bacteria; phylum Pseudomonadota; class Alphaproteobacteria; order Rhodobacterales; family Rhodobacteraceae; genus Roseovarius. Next base: position 3,150 of record DISF01000083.1, read on the forward strand.
TCTGTCGCCACACAGCGCAACACCCGGCCGCCATCGGCGTCGGCGACATGCATGTAGACCCCGTTGAGGTAATAGCGCGTCTCTTCCGTCGAAATGGCGAATTTCGACTTGTCGAAAAGCCGCCGCAGCACCGGCGCGGGGGCGGAAAAATTGGAGGCATATTCCGCCGATGCCATCACCGGGAAATCCTCTTTCGGCAGGGTGGCGAGGTTGAAATTCGACCGCCCCGCCTGCACCATCAAACGCCCCGAGGTGGCATCCTCGGAGAGCGTGACAAGCGCGCCATCGGGCAGCTTGCGCACGATCTCGTGCAGCATCACCGCCGAAACCGTCGTCGCCCCGGCCCGCTCGACCTGTGCTGTGGCCTTGTCCACGATCTCGATGTCAAGATCGGTTGCACGGAACTGCACCCGCTCGCCCTCGGCCTCGATCAGCACATTGGCGAGGATCGGGATGGTGTTGCGGCGCTCGACCACCGATTGCGCCTGCGCGACCGCCTTGAGCAGCGTGCCCCGTTCGATGCTGAATTTCATACCCTCGCTCCTGTCAGGTGCCGGTCTTGCGCCGGGAAGGGCACGGTAGCGAAATCCGGCCCCGCCTCAAGCGATTTCTTGACGTTTTCAGCGGTATTTGCCACTGCGTCAAGGGCCGTGCAGCGCGCGGCGGGGCCGCTCAGGCCTCGAGCGAACGGCGCAGAAGCTCGATATCGTCGGCGATCTGCGCATCCTTGTGGCGCAGATCGTCGATGCGCTTGACCCCGTGCATGATCGTGGTGTGATCGCGCCCGCCAAAGCTCCGCCCGATCTCGGGCAGCGAGCGGCTGGTCAGGTGCTTGCTGAGATACATGGCCACCTGCCGCGGCCGCGCGAAACAGCGGGTGCGTTTCGGGCCAACAAGGTCCGACAGGCGGATATTGTAGTGGTCCGCGACCTTGCGCTTGATCTCCTCGACCGAAACCTTGCGCTCGAAGCTTCGCAGCATGTCGGCAAGGCAATCCTGCGTCAGATCCTGCGTGATCGGCTTGCCCACCAGCGAGGCAAAGGCAAAGAGCCGGGTGAGCGAGCCTTCGAGCACGCGCACATTGGTGTTGATGCGATGGGCAAGGAATTCGAGCACGCCCGCCTCGATCACCAGATCGGGGGTCTGCGCGCGATACCGCTCCACCCGGTTCTGAAGCACGCCGAGGCGCAATTCGTAATCGGTCGGGTGCAAATCGACCACGAGGCCGCATTGCAGGCGCGACTTGATCCGTTCCTCCAGCCGCGCGATCTCTCCGGGCGCGCAATCGGCGGAAATGACGATCTGCTTGTTCTGGTCCACCAGCGCGTTGAAGGTGTGAAAGAACTCCTCCTGCGTGCTGTCCTTGCCGGCGATGAACTGCACGTCATCGACCATCAGCATATCGACCGAGCGGAACATCTGCTTGAAATCCATGATCTTGCGGTCGCGCAAGGCCTGCACGAAACGATACATGAACTGCTCTGCCGAGAGGTAGAGCACAGTCATCTCGGGCTGTTTCTCGGTCAGCTCCCACGCGATGGCGTGCATCAGGTGGGTTTTGCCAAGGCCCACCCCGCCATAGAGAAACAGCGGGTTGAAGGTGGTCTCTCCTCCCTCGGCCACGCGGCGGGCGGCAGCATGGGCCAGTTGGTTGGGCTTGCCGACCACGAAGGTTTCGAAGCGAAAGCGGTCATCGAGCGGGGCGGAATGCAGCGGGCTGTCGCCGCGCGCGGGGCGCGCAGGCTGGGCGACCCTGGGGGCCTCCGGGCTGCCCGGCACCGCCGCGCAATTGGCCGAAACCTGGAAATCGAGCTTGCGCACATCGGGATTCACCCGTGACATCTTGTAAAGGATCATGTCGCCGAAATGCTGCGCCACGTAATTGCCGATGAACCGTGTCGGCACCGCGAGGGTCACCACCCCGTCGGACACACCGGAAAATTCGAGCGGCTCGATCCAGTTACGAAACTTGTTCTGCCCGACTGCGTGCCTGATCTGCTCTTTCAGCTCGCCCCACTGCTCTCGTGTCATGTGTCCCGTTCCGCCGCTCTTATCTATGCCGCCCGGATACATGCCCGACGACTGGCCCAAATCGACAATTCACGGGAGAGACCAAGGATAGCGCTCTGACGCCGGTCAGAGACCAGCACCAGGCACTTATACCCCTGCACACTGCATATTGCTGCAAAGCCCCTCGGTCGCGGCCCGTCCCAAGGCCGCGAGGGTCTCTCCATCAATATGCGTCTAGACAGAACCAGAGAGGAAAAACCCTCTCGTGGAGCGAGCCGGGGCAGTAAACCTGCCTTTGGCTAGCGATGGCCTGTCCCCCCAAGCGTGAATCGCCTCGTGAACGTAGCAACGCTTTGCGCGGTCCGACAACTCATCAATGCGCTTGACAGGGCGGGGGCCGGAAAAGAATCTGTGGCCGTTGCAACTGGCCACAACGCGAACGGGCACCGCCCTCTGGCGATGCCCGTTGTCATGCCTTGTCAGGTTTGGGCGAGGATCAGCCCAGCGCCTTGACCCGCGCCGAGAGCCGCGACATCTTGCGCGCGGCGGTGTTCTTGTGGAATACGCCCTTGGTCACGCCACGCATCAGCTCGGGCTGGGCGGCGCGCAGGGCCAGGGTGGCGGCCTCCTTGTCACCCGAGGCGATCGCCTCTTCAAGCTTGCGCAGATAGGTGCGGATGCGCGAGCGGCGTGACTTGTTGACGGCATAGCGCTTTTCGTTCTGGCGCGCGCGTTTCTTGGACTGAATCGTATTGGCCATGTCGGTTTTAACCTTTCTCGGGTCTGTCAATGTCTGGTTGCACAGATACCCGATCATGCCCCGCCATTCCGGGGGCCTCGGCTCTTGCCTCAAAAAGCGGGCATCACGCGCATGTCTGGGGCGTCCTATACCCGAGTCTCGGGGAAATGCAACCCTGTGCCGCAATCGTCGCAGGGCAATCGGGCCGGAACGATCACGCCGCGACTGCGTCGCGTGTGCCGTCCCGGCCCGAACGCATCAGAACGCGTTCAGCCCGGTCAGGTTGCGCCCGATGACCAGCTTCTGGATTTCGGTGGTGCCGTCAGGGATCGGCATGACCTTGGCGTTGCGGAAGTGCCGTTCGACGGGAAACTCCTTGGTGATACCGTTGCCGCCGTGGATCTGCACGGCCTTGCCGGCGATTTCGACCGCCATTTCCGTGGCATACCATTTCGCCATCGAGGACTGCGTGTCGCAGCGCACGCCCAGATCCAGAAGTTGCAGCCCGCGCTGGCACAACAATCGCGCTGCATCCAGATGCGTGGCCATGTCGGCCAGGTAGCCCTGGATCAACTGGTGCCCTCCAATCGGCTTGCCGTGCTGTTGGCGTTCCTGCGCATATTTGACGGCACATTCCAACGCCGCCTGGGCAATACCAACGCTCGTCAGGCCGACGAACACGCGAGCACTTTCAAACAGCTTCAAGGTCTGGAACAGGCCCCCGCCCGCATTTCCGAGAACATGTTCGGCGGTGGTCTCGGCCCGGTCGAAAAACAATTCGCAGGTCGATGCCCCGACAAGCCCCATCTTGCGCAACTCGCGGCTTTGATAACCGCCGGTGTCGCGGTCGACGATGACCATGGAAATTCCGTCGTCCAGATTGCAGACAACGATGGCAAAATCCGACTGGGCCCCATTGGAAATCCAGAGCTTCTGGCCGGTGACGAAAATCTTGTTCCCCTGGCGTTCCGCTCGGGTCTTGACCTCGCGCACGTTCGAGCCGACATCCGGTTCAGAGATGCAGGTGGCACAGATGCGTTCACAGCGCAGGAGCGGCTTGAGATAGGCCTCTTTCTGCGCCGCGTTGCCGAGCAGGTTGACCGCAAACGCGGCGTGACCCTGGATCAGCACCGCAATCGCGAGATCGGCCCAGATACGGGCCAGTTCCTCGTAAAGGATACCATAGGTCAAGCGGTCGATTCCGGAACCACCGTCCTCTTCGGGTATCAGGCCGCTGATCAGCCCGAATTCCTCGACCTTGGAGAAGAGGGATTTGAGGGTTTGCGCATCGGGCGGGTGGCCGAGCTCCTCGTATTTCTCTGACAGCGGCGCAAATTCCGCCTCGGCCATCTTGCGGAAGTTTTCCAGCAACATGCGTTGCTCGTCTGTATAGATTGCCTGAGCGGCAGCGATCACGTTTTCCATTGTTCTTTTCCTTGTTTCATCGACCGAGAATGGTAACGCAGGCGGCGGCTTCCTCGACGCCGTGCAGGCCGCCACCGTTTTCGGCAATGGCATTCTGAGCGCCTTCGACCTGGCGCGCGCCCGCCTCGCCGCGCAACTGTGTGACCAGTTCGAAAATCTGGCCGATTCCGGTTGCCCCAACCGGGTGACCTTTGGATTCCAGCCCGCCGGAGGGGTTTACGGGAATACGTCCGCCGATCTTGGTTTCGCCACGCAGGCTGGCCGGGCCGCCCTCGCCAAACTCGACAAAACCGAGATTCTCGATCTGGATCACCTCGCCCACGGCGGTTGCGTCATGGACCTCGGCAACTGATATGTCGTCGGGTCCGAGCCCGGCCTGTTCATAGGCCTGAAGCGCGGCAAGGCGGGTCATGTGATTTTCAAAATCCTCCGCCGGGCGGTCGATGCCAGAGCGCAGGATCGCGGCCTTGACCTTGATCGCGCGGGCGGGATCAAGCCCGAGCCGCTTCAGCCCTTCGCGGGTGCAGAGCACGGCCGCCGCCGCGCCATCGGAAATCGGGGCGCACATCGGCAGGGTGAGCGGGTAGGTGATGGGAGGCGCGTGCAACACCTGATCGACGGTCATCGCGTCTCGATACTGGGCAAGCGGGTTGTGCACCGAATGTTCATGGTTCTTGGCCGAAACGGCGGCAAACTGTTCCTGCGTGGTGCCGAAGGTCTTCATGTGCAGCCGCGCAAAGCCGGCGTAGACATCCATGAATACGCTGTAGGGCTTGGTCGATTTCGACCCTTCGGGTTCCTCAACTCCGGCACCCAGATCGGCCAGGCGTTGCGCCACCTCTTCACCGTTGCTGACGTCCCAGCCGCTGTCGAAGGCCGAGAACATGAGCGCGCGGTCGTCCGAAAACATTTTTTCGGCACCCACGGCGAGACAGCAGTCGCCATTCCCCGCCTTGAGGAAATCCACCGCCAGCTTGAACCCGGTCGAAGCGCTGGCACAGGCGTTTTCGACATTCACCACAGGAATGCCCTGAATGCCCATCGCGCGCAGCGCGATCTCGCCCCGGATCATGTGCTGGCCTTCCATATGGCCCTGCACCGCATTCGAGAAGAACGCGCCGTCGATGCGATCGACCGTCACTCCGGCGTCTGAAAGGGCGGCGGCTACGGCCTCGCCCGTCATGTCCTTGATGGTTTTGTTACGGAACTTTCCGAACGGCGTCATCCCGACGCCAACGACGTATATATCCTGCATTTTTGGTCCTCTGTTTCTAGTATCCGCGAAACCGTGGTTTGCGCTTTTCATTGAACGCCGACAAACCCTCCTGCATGTCCCACGACCGCATGTGAGCGCGCAGGTTCAGCATCTCATCGGCAAGAGCGGCGGTCTCGTCCACGTCAAGCGAGCGGTTGGCAACCGCCTTCATGCGGCGCAAGACCGCCGGGCTCTTGTCAGCCAGCCTGTCGGTAAAGGCCTGCACCGCGTTGCGCAGCTCGTCATCCGCAACGACCTTATTGACCAGCCCCCAGTCCATCATGTCGCGTGCCGAGACGTTCTCACCCGAGAAAAGTAGGTATTTCGCTCGGTTCAACCCAATCCGGCGGGGCAAGATTGCCGCTCCCCCCGCGCCCGGAAAAACACCGAAATTGGAATGGGCATCACCCAGTTTTGCGCTTTCGGCGGCAAAAACCAGATCACATGCCATCACCATTTCCAGGCCACCCGCCATGGCCAGCCCGTTCACGGCGGCGATCACAGGTTTGGGCCCCTTGCGCATCAGCCCGAAGGTGTGATCGACGAGGTCAAGAAGGTCGGGTTCACCGGGTTCATTTTTGGCCCCCGCAACCTCTTTCAAATCGGCACCGGCGCAGAACGCCCGCCCCGATCCCGTCAGGACGATGGCGCGCACCGCATCGTCGGCTGTCGCCGTTTCCAGAGCGGCGGTCAGTTCGCGCAGCATCTGCATTGACATGGCATTCAACTGGTCGGTTCGCTGGAACGTGATCCATTCTGTTCCGGCCACACGTTCGACGGACAGGGTCCGGGGTACTTCAGTCATACTAACCTCCTGAAGAATAGTAATATTTTGCGAATAAGGCTTGCCTTTTGCGGCGGATCGGGTTGCTATGGACGGGCCCCGCACGTGGGAAGAATGAAACATGGAGCCCAATATGAGCACTGCACCGCTGACCGGCTTGAAAATCCTCAGCCTTGCCGAACAATTCCCTGGTCCCTACGCGACAATGCTCTTGTCGGACATGGGGGCCGAGGTCATCATGATCGAGCGACCGGGTGTCGGCGATCCGGCCCGACAGTTTCCGCCGCTGTTCCGTGCCCTGAACCGCGGCAAGCGCAGCGTGGCGCTTGACCTGAAATCCGCCGACGGGCTGGCGCGGTTTCGGGATCTGGTTAAAAGTGCCGATGTCATCGTCGAAGGGTTCCGCCCCGGCAAGCTCGCGGCGCTCGGTGCCGGCTTCGAGGACATGCGCAAGATCAACCCGCAGCTGGTTTATGTCTCGATTTCGGGATACGGGCAGGACGGGCCTTATCGTGACAGGGCGGGCCATGATCTGAGCTACGAAGGTGTCGGTGGCCTGCTGGCCGATCAGGCGGATACCGGGCAACCCGGACCGCTGCCGACCATCCCCCTTGCCGATATTGGCGCGGCGCTGTTCGCGGCCATCGCGATTCTGTCGGCGATCATTTCCAGCCAGCGCACGGGGCGCGGGCGTTACGTCGATGTCTCGATGTCGGACGCCGTCGTCTCGATGCTCACCGCTTTTCTCGTTCCGGCCGCTAATGGCACTCCGCTGGGTGAGTTCATCGCAGAACCGGCTTACGGCGTCTTTACCTGCAAGGATGGCAAGCTGATGACGCTGTCCATCGCGCATGAAGACTGGTTCTGGCGCCCGTTCTGCGAAGTGATTGGCAAGCCGAACCTTGCCGGTCTGAAAGGCCGCGACCGTGTTGCCCGAAAGGACGCGCTGCGCGAAGAGATCGCGGCGGTTCTTGTCAGCAGGTCGCGTGCCGATTGGGGCAATTTGTTTGACGACGCCGGTGTTCCCTGGGGGCCGCTCAATTCTCTGATGGAAACGCTGGAGGACCCGCATGTACGCGCGCGCGAGTTGCTGCGCACCATCACGCAGGAGAGCGGCCAAACCGAAACCTTCCTGGTTCAGCCGCTGAAATTCGACGGTTTCAAATCCGAGATCTCGAGCCTGCCCCCGGAGATCGGTGCTGACAATGAAAGCATCTTCGCGGATGACTCCGACTGACAGGCGGCATTCGCAGTCCGCTCTAGCAGGCAAAGGAATACCCACCATTCACCGGATAGGTCTGTCCGGTTATCCAGCTTGCGGCATCCGAGCAGAGAAACAGGATCATGCCAGCAGGATCTTCCGGCTCGCCAAGGCGGCGGATCACATATTGCGAAAGCGCACGCTTCTCGGTTTCGGCGTCGGGGATCAGGTCGGCAACGGCCGGAGTCCTCGTGCCGCCCAAGGCGACGCAATTCGCGGTGATCCCGTACCGGCCACCGGCTTTTGCGATTGCCCGCATGAAGCCTGCCGCGCCGGCCTTGGCACCGGAATAAACCGCCAGATGCGGCTCGCCGACGCGGCCTGCGTCAGAGATGACCGTCACGATGCGTCCGTAGCCGCCTTTGACCATCAGCGGCATTGCATGGCGGGTGCAGTTTAATACCCCATCGAAATTGGTGGCCATCCAGCGGCGCCATTCCGACGGGTCCGATTCCCAGAAAGGCACCAGATCGTCAAGCCGCGATGTCGGCCCGGCGTTGCCCGCGTTGTTGACGAGAATATCCACGCCGCCGAGGGCGTTCTTCGCTTCGGCAAACGCCGCGCCGACCGCGTCGAAATCGGACACGTCAAAGACCATCGGCAGGGCTTTTGCGCCCGCCGCTTCCACCTCTGCGGCAACGCTTTCGGCGCGCTCGGCGTGGAAATCGTTGACGACAACGGCACCCGCGCCGTGCTGTGCCAGATAAAGCGCGACCTGACGGCCCACGCCTTGCCCAGCCCCGGTTACAAACGCCGTGCGTCCCTTGATGTCGAGCAGATCACTCATTGTCTTTCCCTTTCTATCCCAGCCATCTCTTGCGGCGCCGATAGTGTTTGATTTCACGATAGCTTTTGCGTTCGCCCGTGGCGGTGACACCGAGATAGAATTCCTTGATGTCTTCGTTATTGGCGAGTTTCTCAGCCGGCCCGTCCATCACGATACGCCCGTTTTCCATCACATAGGCATAGTCCGCAATCGACAGCGCCGCGGAACTGTTTTGCTCGACAAGGAAAAAGGTCGTCCCTTCCGATTTAAGTCGCTTGAGCACCTCGTAGACATCCCGGATCATCATCGGGGCGAGCCCCAGAGATGGTTCGTCGATGGCGATGATTTTGGGGTGCGCCATCATGGCCCGCCCAATCAGCAGCAACTGCTGTTCGCCACCGGACATGAAGCCGGCGGTGCGGTTGCGAAGCTCGGTCAGGCGCGGCATCAAGGTATAAACCCGGTCCAGGCGGTTTCTCAGCTCGGCCGAGTTGGGCACCATGTGCCCGCCCACGATCAGGTTTTGCTCTGACGTCAGATGCCGCAACACGCGCCGGCCTTCCATCACGTGGATCAGACCGTTCTTCACGACTTCCGAGGCCTCCATGTTGTGAACAGGGGTGCCGTCGAGAATGATGGATCCCGCCGAAACTGTTCCATCCTCGGATTTGAGCGTTCCCGAGATGGCCTTGAGCGTCGTGCTTTTGCCCGCGCCATTACCACCGAGCAGAGCAACACATTGACCCGTACCGACCGTCATGGACACGCCTTTGAGCGCCAGAATAACGTCGGAATAGGTTACTTCTACGTTGTTGAGTTCCAGCATGGTCATTGCGCCCGGGGCTAAGGATCGGAAGGGGCGCCGCACGCGCGGCGCCCGGTTGTTTTACCACTTGCTTACGTCGGGAACATCGACGCCGGTGGCTTCGATTGCGATCTTGCCATTCCTGACGGTGCCCACATTCACCTTGAGGCCCTTCAGAGGGAACGGCGCTTCGGGGGTGAAGGTGAGAGTTGGCAGGAACCCATGGGTTTCCTCGGTGGTGATGGGCCGGGCAAAGAGCGCCTCGCGCACTTTCTCGCCGGTCAGAGCGTCGGCACCATATTCCTCGATCGCGTGCTCAATCACGACCGCTATATACAGACCTTGGGAGATACCCATAGCGGTAACCACGTTCCAAGGTGCCTTAAGGCCATAGTCCGCAACCAGCGTTTCATAGAATTGCCGCGCGGGAGAGTCCTCATCGGCCGCAACCGCCATGCCGTAGGCTTCGTAATCGCCTTCGAGTTGCGCGAGCCCGCCAAGCGCAGCGCCGGAGGCGGGCAGCCCGTTATGCGAACTCATCATGATCGGGATGTTGGCACCGTTGGCCTGCAAGCCACGCTTCGCCGCCACCACGATAGACGTGTTGGTCTGGATGATCAGTGCCTCGGCCCCGGCCCGTGCGACACGGCGCATCTGCGCTGTCAGATCGGTGGGCTGCACTTCGGTATAGATGATCTCGACCACATCGATCTCTTCGGGATGCTCCTTGGCATAGAGCTCAATGCCCTTTGCCATATCGACATAGGCGGGCGATGCTTCGGAAGCCAAGACCGCAACCTTGATCGGTTCATCTCCGCCCCGCTGTTCGCGCATCCAGTTCAGGAAACCCAAGCTTTCGTGCGAATAGGTCGGACGCGGATTGAATATCCACGCATCGGGTTGCCAAGCATATCCGTAGGCGGCTGTCGACATGAACATCGGGACCTTGTCTTCGGGCAGACGCTCGGACAGAGCGGCGACGTCCGGCCCGCCGAGGCCGACAACCGCAATCGGGTTCAACTCCGATTTGATTCCCGGCCAAAGGCTCGCGACCTGCGCCGCATCATAGCGGGTTTCGTAGTTCTTGTAGTTCAGCGTCACGCCAAGCTCGCGGCCCCTGGTTTTATTCCACCAGTCGAAAATGATTTCACGGCTTTCCGCAAGTATCGGCATGATATCGGCATACGGGCCCGAAAAGTCCGAAAGCATCGCCAGATTGTATGTCGTCTCCGCCTGCGCCTTGAGCGGCATGGCTGTCGCGACGGCCATGGCTCCCGCCGCCATCAGGCCGCGAAGCCCGAACTTTGTCTTCCAGGTCATTGTTATTCCTCCCATGTTTAAAGCCGCCCCATTCTTCAATAGGGGAACGGCCAGATGCGATAAGACGATTTCAGGATGTTCCAGCGGTGCATCAGCCCCTTTGGTTCGAGGATCATGAACAATGCGATCACGCCGCCAAGGACAACATTCATGCCAGCGAACACGATATCCCCGCCAAGGAATGATACCGAGTCGGCGATATTGGGTCCGACCGTCGCGATGATTTCCTGGATGATGCGGATTATGAAGACACCGACCAAGGCCCCCACGATCGACCCCATCCCTCCGACGATGATCATCGCGATGAAGAAGATCGAGTGAAACAGGGTGAACTGGTCCACCCCCACGAAACGGATCAAATAGGCCCACAATGCCCCGCCCACGCCCGCGTAGAATGCTCCGATCAGGAAGGCATTCGCCTTGGTGGCCGCAACATTGATCCCCATGATACCTGCGGCCACGTCATCATCCCTGACCGCGACAAAGGCACGCCCAAAGCGGGATCGTATGATCCCGAACGCACCCGCGACCATGATCGCGGTGACCGCAAAGTTCATGTAGAACTGTGAAGTTTCGCCGACAATGCGCAGCCCGAAAAGTTCCGCCGGCGGCACGGTGATACCGTTCGATCCTCCCATCCAGGTTGACGGCAGGTTCAATACGGCAAAGTGGAACAGGAACTGAGCCGCAATGGTGGTGAGCGCCAAGTAGAACCCCTTGATCCGGGCCGCGGTCAGGCCAAAGAGAAAGCCGAATACGGCAGCCGCGACACCCGCCAAGGGAATTGTCAGCAAAAAGGTAAGGCCGGTCTTCGAGGCCAGTATCGCGGCCGTATAGGCCCCAACCCCCATGAACGCCGCCTGCCCCAGGTTGATCTGACCGGCATAGCCGGTGCAAATCTGAAGCCCGACGGCGATGACGGCACTGATCATCATCATGTTCAGGATAGCGATGACACGCCCGCTCACCAGGTAAGGCGCTAACAGCAGCAGAGCCAGAAACACGACGAGGGCAAGCACCTGCCAGCGCGTTCTGATAAGACGTCTGTCACTGCGATAGCTTGTCGGGAATACGCCGGAAGGATCCATGGATTACACCCGTTCGATTGAGCGCCAGCCGAACAGCCCGGTGGGCCGGATCAGCAGAATGGCAAGCATGATGATGTAGGGAACCACACTGCCCAGAGAACCGCCGATCATAGGATCGAGGTAGTTTGTGGTCAGGCTCTGGGCGATGCCGATGATTACGCCTGCCAGGATAAGTCCGCCGATGGATTCCAACCCGGCAAACAGTGCCACGGGCAAGGCCGCGAACCCGATATCAGAGGCCAGGAAGGTCAACGATTTGCCGCTGAGAAAGATCATCGCTCCGATCGTGGACAAGATTGCCCCAAGTATCCAGGCAAAGGCGATCGAGCTCTTCACCGAAATGCCCATCGAAGACGCCACGACGTGATCTTCCGCCACTGCGGTCATCCGCAGGCCGGACCGCGTCCGGTTGAAGAACCACGACAGCCCAACGGCGGCGACAATGGTGATGATCCCGCCTATCAGAAGGTTCATCGGGATCAACATGTCGCCAAGGAACAACGGTTTCAGCGGGAAAATGATCGGGAAGGGCCGAACGGCGGGGCCGAACAGCAGCAGCACCACTCCACGCAGCAGGATCAGCAGGCCAATGGTTACCATGACCATCGAAAAGGCGGATTCACCGATCAGCTTCGTCAGGAAAATCCGTTCGATCGCATACCCTACAAGGCCCGCCAGAACCAAAGACAGCGGTATCGACAACCACAGGCTGAGCCCCATCTGCAACGTCGTGAACCAGACGATGAACCCGCCAATAATGACAAGCTCGCCCTGCGCGAAATTGAATACCTTGCTGGCCCGGTAGATCACGACGAATCCCATGGCTACAAGCGAGTAGAGCAGGCCGATCAAAGCCCCGGTTATGATATCATTGATGAAATAAACCATTATCGCCGGCCTCCTTCAAGTTTTGGACTGCCGGTTGGCAGCCTTCGTTGCACCCTCGACATCCGATACATGAACCGTGGCCTTCAGCACGCCCTCGCGGCCATCCTGATAGGTCACGGCGATTTCAAGGTCGGCCTTGTCATCGCCGGCATAAATGGCCTCGATAATCGTCGAATATCGTTCCTCCAGAAAGGCTCGCCGGAGTTTCCGGCTACGGGTCAACTCCCCCTCGTCCGGGTCGAGCTCCTTTGGAAAGTTCGCGAACCGCGCCACGCGCGACCCCTCGGGCAAAAGCGCATTGATACGCGCCACTTCGCCCTTGATGAGTTCAAGAATCTCAGGCTTTTGCGACAGATCGGTATAGGTCGAGAAACTGATCTTGTTCTCTTCCGCCCATCGGCCGAGAACTTCCATGTCGATATTGATCAGCGCGCTGACAAAGTCCCGGGTTTCGTCGCCCAGGGTCATGAGATCCTTGATGAAGGGGCTATAGCGCAGCCGCGTCTCGATGAACTGCGGCGGGTAGCTGTGCCCGTTTGCCAGCCGACGCATGTCCTTGACCCGATCGAAGAACACGAGTTCTCCATCTTCGGTCATCGAGACAGCGTCGCCGGTTGCATACCAGCCATCATCGGTCAGCGCCTCGGCGGTTTTTTCGGGTTTGCCGTAATACCCGCCGAAACCCGATCCGCCGCGCACCTGAAGCTCCCCGTCCGGTGAAACCCGGTATTCAAGCGGGTCGCCATAGGAGGTGTTGCTTTGCATCCAGCTGCCGCTTGTTTCAAGCTGATAGCTTTCGCCGACATGCGCGGTCAGAAGCCCGATCTCGGTCGCCCCGTAGACATTGCGCAGCTTGACCCCCATCGCGTGGAACATGCGAAAGACATCGGGCGCCATCAGGGCCCCGCCGCTCAGTGCGTTCCTGGCCTTGCCGAGGCCGAGATTGTCGCGGAGGTGATGCAGGACGAGCGCCTCGGCAAAGGGGAGTTGCAGGCGCGCGGCAAGGCTGGGCTCGCGCCCTTCCAGCCTTTCGACATAGACGCCGCGGCCGACTTTCATACCCCAGTTATACAATGCGTTACGGAACTTGCCCGCACCCAGCATCCGGGCCTGAACGATGGAGGCAAGATTTTCCCATTGGCGAGGGCTGAACACCAGGGCGTCAACCGCCAGCTCGCGGATGTTTTCCAGCACTTCCTCGGGGCCTTCGGGAAAGTTCACGACCATCGGCGCGATCAGCCCGATCGACAGGCCAAAAATCTGCTCCGTGACCCAGGCTGGTGAAATGTAGGTCAGGTATTCGGTGCCGGGCGCGATGTCTATCGCCCCCATCACCCGCGAGCAGTTGTCAAAAAGGTAGCGATGGCTGATGATAACGCCCTTGGGCTTTCCTGTTGTGCCAGAGGTGTAGGACAACACGGCGGTATCATCCATCCGCCCCCGCTTGACGTGTTCTTCAAATCTGGCCGGCTCTTTGGCGTGGATCTGACGTCCCGCTTCGCTCACATTTTCAAAGGAATCCAACAGGGGATGATCATAGCCCCAAAGGCCGGCCCCGTCCCAGTAAACAATAGCCAGGGCACCCCGGTATTTGCCCACGATCTCGATGCATTTATCGACCTGCTCCTGATCCTGCGCCATAAAAATCCGCGTCTGGGAATCTTCGGCAAGATACAGGAGCTCTTCGGAGGTCTGATCGGGATAGACGGACAGGACTTTCCCGCCCAGCGACTGCACCGCGTATTCTGCCCAGAATTGTTCGGGCTCGTTTTCGCCGATCATCATGACACAATCGCCGGCCGACAGCCCCTTGCTCTCCAGCCCGAGCGCCAGGGCACGGACCCTGTCAAGCACATCGGCCCAGGTAAATTCACGCCAGATACCCAAGCGCTTGTGGCGTTCAGCGAGGTTGTCCGGCGTGGACGTTGCGCGCGCGAGCAATACCTGTGGTATGGTTTCGCTCTGTGTCACTGCCGGGTCTGAAAAGACCATTGCCGTTCTTTGTTTTAACATCCCGCTACCCCAGATATGCCTTGATCACAGCCGGGTCCTTCTGGATTTCTTCCGGGGTGCCTTCAGCGATGACCCGCCCGAAATCCAGCACCACAATCCGGTCGGCAAGATCCATGACAACGCCCATGTCGTGCTCAACCAGAACCACCGGAATCCTGCGCGCCTCACGCACATCGAGAATGAAGCGCGCCAGGTCTTCTTTCTCTTCCGAGTTCATGCCGGCCATTGGCTCATCCATCAGCAGGATCGACGGCTCCTGCGCCAGTGCGCGACCCAGATCGACACGCTTGCGCAGACCGTACCCCAAAGTGCCCACCGGCGTGTTGCGGATCGCCTCAATCTCGAGAAAGTCTATAATCTTTTCCGCAGCTTCGCGATGTTCCGTTTCCTCGCGCATCACGGGACCGAATTGGAAAAAGGCCTGGATCACATTCGATTTCATCAGCATGTGACGGCCGATCATGATGTTTTCCACCACGGTCTGCCCGGCAAAAAGATGGGTACCCTGAAAAGTGCGCGCCAGTCCGCGCCGGGCGATCTGATCAACGCGCAGACCGGTCACGTCCTGCCCGGACAATTCGACACGGCCCTTCTGTGGGCGATAGAAACCCGCAGTAACGTTAAGAAGTGATGTTTTTCCAGCACCGTTCGGGCCGATGATCGCAAGCAGCTCATCGTCGTTTACGGTGATGCTCACTTGGTCGAGCGCCGTCACACCACCAAATTTCAAGGTTACATCGCGGACCGCAAGCGGCGGCGGGACGCCTCTCCCATTCGCGCTCATGACACGGCCCATGCCTTGTCCCGACAGCTCATGGAGGCGCGCACAACCCCACCGAACGGCACTCCGTTGGCAACGAGGTCTCCTCGCATCATTTCCCCTCCCTTTTTTGAGACTTCCCTGGCCCATCGACCAAGTCGCATTTTCTTCGATCTAACAGGTGTTAGAAAATTTAGTCAACAGATAAATCCGGCGCAAGAAACCGGGCAAGCGATCATGCATTCTACCAAAAGGCATCGAAGACCGGTTTGATCCCGGCACCCGACTGTCACGTGGGTCACATTCGCGCGGACCTTGCGATTGCCCTGTCAAAATCGCGACGGAATACATATACTCGTCCGCGAATGTATCGCGGAGAAGGGAAACGGACATGACGGGATTGGAGACAGCATTTACCCCGCTGCAATCGCTGGCGGGTGGTGTGCTGATCGGGCTGTCGGCGGTGCTTCTGATGCTGGCGCAGGGGCGTATTTTGGGGGCTACGGGTATTCTTTCGGGGCTGATCGCGGGCACCGCCCCCGGCGACAAAGGCTGGCGCGCGGCGATGATCGCGGGCATGATCGCGGGTCCGCTTGTGGTGCTTGCCGTGACCGGGCAGATGCCCGCCGTCGATGTGACGGTCAGTTGGCCGATGATCGTTGTGGGCGGCTTTGTCGTGGGGGTCGGCGTGACATTCGGCGGGGGCTGCACCTCGGGGCACGGGGTGTGCGGCAATGCGCGGCTGTCGCCGCGATCGGCGGTGGCGACGGTCACTTTCATGATCGCCTGCGGGGTCACCGTCTATGTCATCCGTCATGTTTTGGGGGGCTGAGAGATGCGGCTTTTGTCTGGATTCATCGTCGGGCTGATCTTTGGGGTGGGGATTGCCGTCTCGGGCATGATAAACCCCGCCAAGGTGCTCAATTTCTTTGATGTCGCGGGGGCGTGGGATCCAAGCCTTGCCTTTGTCATGGGCGGCGCGCTTCTCACCACCTTCATTGGCTATCGCCTCGTGCTGCGCCGGGAGGCACCGTTGATCGAGGCGAAATTTCAGCTTCCCACGGCGCGCGATATCGACGCGCGGCTGATTGGCGGATCGGCGGTGTTCGGGATCGGCTGGGGCATCGCGGGGTTCTGCCCCGGCGCGGCGGTGCCGGCGCTCGGCTCTGGCAAGTGGGAGGTCGCGCTTTTTGTCGCGGCGCTTTTGGCCGGGCTGTGGGTCGCGCGCATGATCCGCGACAGGCCGACCGGGAAGGGGGCCTTGGCATGACCGGCTATCCCGTCACCATGCGGGCGGGCGCGGTGCCGAAGGACGCGGATGGCAACCCGATGCTCAACCTGCCGGTGAACCGGCTCTGATCGCGCTTTGGTGCTGATTTCCCGGTGCGGATCGGCTAGGACCACCTCTCTTTTCATGGCAAGATCGGTGCTTAGAGACATCTTAGGCTCAAGTTTCAAGTGCAACACCCACGGCTCACAGGGCATAGGATGTTGCGATGGACAGGGCAGATCGCCGAGGAGAAATGTGATCATCCGGGATGGAACAGCTATTTTTAGAAAACGGGATACGGCGCAAACGACCTGCTGCGCCGATCAGGCTTTCCAGTCGCCAGCAGCGGCGCAAGGGCGTGTCGGGGTTGCCTATCACATCCGGTTTCTGTAGCACTTACCTATAATTTAACGGGAGGGATACCATGACATTCACTTATCATCCGCTGGTTGTTGCCAGTGCGTTGGTTGCCATTGGCTTGCCAGCCTTTGCGCAGACGGAAATCAAGATCGGCTATGCCTTGGCACCTGACAGCCATTACGGCGTTGCGGCCAAACGGTTCGAAGAAGTTGTATTGGCCGAAACCGGCGATCAGTTCAAATTCACCCATTTTCCGTCCTCGGGTCTTGGTGGTGAGCGTGAAGTGATTGAGGGGCTTCAGATCGGTACGATTGAGGCGACGATTGTTTCATCGGGAACTTTGGCGAATTTTGTGCCGGATACCGGCGTATTCGACATTCCGTTCCTGTTCAGCAGCCTTGACCACGCGCGCGCCGTGTTGGACGGCCCGATCGGGCAGGACATCCTTGCCAAATTTGATGGCGTTGGCTTGCACGGTCTTGGCTGGGGCGAGCAAGGCTTTCGCCACATCACAAACAACCGTAACCCGATCCACACACCTGCCGATGTTGAAGGGCTGAAGATCCGCACCATGGAAAACCCGGTTCACCTGGCCGCGTTTAAGGCGATGGGGGCCGCACCAACGCCAATGGCGTGGCCCGAGGTGGTTTCGTCCTTGCAGCAAGGTGTCATTGACGGGCAGGAAAACCCCTTGTCGGTGATCGTATCAGCCAAGCTGAATCAAGTTCAGAAATATCTGACCGTGTCGGGCCATGTCTATTCGCCCGCCATGCTGCTGGTGTCCAAGCCATTCTGGGATGGTCTGGATGATGGGCAAAAAGCCGCGATGGAAAAAGCTGCGGTCGAAGCGATTGCTGCGATGCGGGGCTATGTGGACAATGTGGAAACCACGGGCGTTGAAACGCTGAAAGAGCGTGGGATGGAAGTCAACGTTCTGTCGCCGGAAGAGAAAGCGGCTTTTCAAGCCTCTATCAAATCGGCTTACGAAGGTTATTACAAAACCTACGGCCAGGAGTTGGTCGATTCGATTGTGGCCTTCAAGTAAACCGCCTTTGTCGGCGCCCACAAGGCGCCGACATCCAATCAGAGGCCCCCGTTTGAAACGACTGGAATCCATTTTCGTTACGCTGAATGGCTGGATCCTTATCCTGATGCTATCGGCGATGACGCTGGTCGTTGGCACAAATGTTGCACTACGCTATTTGACGGCCCATTCGCTGCCTTGGGCAGATGAACTGGCGCGCTATTTGATGATCTGGATGACCTTTGGCGGCGCTGGTCTGGTTCTGCGCACGGGCGGGCATGTTGCCATCACCAATCTTCAGGACGCATTGCCGGGCTTGGGGCAAAAAATCCTTCGTGCTGCGCTGACCCTTGGGCTTTTGCTGTTTTTCTGCTTCATGGTTCATGTTGGTTTCCAATATGCACAGCGGATGCAATTTCAGGTCACGCCAGCCATGCGCATCCCTTATCTTTATGTCTATGCGGCCATGCCGATCGGGTTTGTTTTGCTTATCCTCCATCTGTTGTTGATCGCCCGCCGCTTTATCATGGCGGGTGACTACAAGCGCAGTGATGACGCAGAGGCATCCGCAAACCCCATCCCCGGCGGTGCCAATGGCTGAGATTCTGTTTCCAACCCTTTTCGTCTTGTTGGCGCTTGGGGTGCCGGTGGCCTTTGCGATGGCGATTTCTGTTTTTGCCGCCCTCAGCTTTGGATCGACCTATCCTGACCTTGTCGTGGTGAAGGAAATGTTTTCCGGGCTTGATAGCTTCCCCCTTCTTGCCGTGCCTTTCTTCATTCTCGCCGCCGAAATCATGACGGGAGGTGCCGTTACGCTGGCCATGCTGCGGCTGGCCCAAGCCCTTGTCGGACATCTAAAAGGCGGATTGGGCCATGCCAATGTTGTCAGTTCGGCGATGTTTGCGGGCATTTCCGGCAGCGCGTTAGCCGATGCGGCGGGACCCGGAACGATGATGATCCGAATGATGGAAAAAGGCGGCTATGATCGATCCTATGCCGGCGCGCTGACCATTGCAAGTTCGGTGGTCGGGCCGATCATCCCGCCGTCTATCACGATGATTATCTATGCCATGCAGGATCAGAACGTGTCGGTGGGGTCGCTGTTCATGGCGGGCGTGCTGCCGGGTCTGTTGATTGCCATAGCGGTCTTGCTGGCAAATGCGCGCGTCAGTCAAAAGCGCGGCTATGCCAGTGGCGCCCCTATGCCGGCCCTCAAGGAAATTTTGCGCATCGCAATCCATGCGTTGCCCGCCTTGTTCTTGGTTGTGCTTATCGTTGGCGGCATCCGTTTTGGCATTTTCACCCCGACCGAGGCGTCGGTCATCGCGGTGTTTTATGCCTTGCTCGTGGGGATGTTCGTCTACCGGTCGCTGCGGGTCAGGGATTTGCCCGGCATTATCCTGCGCGCCGCGCTTGTATCTTGCGCTGTGCTGTTGATCCTTGGAGCGGCGCGTGCCTTTGCGTGGATCTTGATCATCGAGGGGCTTCCGCAATTTCTGGCAGAAACGATTATTTCATGGGATATGTCGCCCATCGTCTTCTTGCTGGCGGTGAATGTGCTGCTGCTGATCTTTGGCCTGTTCATGGACCCTTTGCCGGGTGTGATGATCCTTGTGCCGATCCTTGCGCCCATCAGCTTTGCACTGGGGATTGACCCGGATCACTTTGCGATCATCGTGATCGTCAACCTTACTCTTGGCCTTACGACGCCACCCGTCGGCAGCCTGATATTCGTGGTATCTTCGACAATGAACATCAAACCTTCGTCCTTGATCAAGGAAATGCCGCCGTTCTTTTTGGCGCTTGCTGCTGCGTTACTACTGATCACGTTTGTTCCGGCGCTTTCCACATGGTTGCCAAATGTTAGTGGGTTTTAGAGCCTGATTTGAAACTAATTGTGTGAATTTCGCAGGTTGTGATTCATTTCGGGGTACCTCGATTTTTGACTTTTCCCGCTCGTGCGGAGCGGGCTTGACGGCTTGAGGCGGGGATGATGCCGCCAGAGGGGGTTGTCGCGCGCTGTGGGGCGTCCGGTTATGGGCCTTCAGCGCGCTGTGTTTCATGCCTCACGGCGTGATTTCTGCGATCCGGGGCCCCCATCTTCGACATCACCGAGCGTG
>DISF01000079.1 GCA_002421985.1 Roseovarius sp. UBA6217
GATCATCCGGGATGGAACACGTAGCCGTCGCATACGGAAAACCCGCAAAACTCGCTATCGTTGCCATCATGCGCAAGCTCATCGAGACCGCAAACGCGCTCGTCAAAGCTGACCGAACCTGGGTCGAAAAAACCGCTTGATCAAGACGGATACTGCAGGACGCGGTGATGCCCGGTTTCTCCATGGTCACTTTCATCGTTGCCCCCTTCATCGGGCTGCCATTGTCGGCATGCAGAACAAGCGGACGCAGGGCGCAGCCTTCGGCCAGAACCGCTTGCCGGATGAGGGTGGCGGCAAGGTCCGCGCTTTCGCGTTCATGCGCCTCCCAGCCGACGATCTTGCGGCTGAAGATGTCCACGATCAGGTAGAGGTAGAAGAACATGCCAAGGGCCGGGCCGGGCATCCATGTGTTCAGCGCTTCAAACTGTCCCCCGGACAGTTTGATCTGGCTCGCGCCAGACTGCGCCTCATCCCCCCAGATCGCCTGCGCCTTTTTTCGCAGAACCAGAAGCGCTGCGTTTTCGGCCAAGGCGCGGTCCTTGCGGGCCAGTTCTCGCCCAGATCAGCCTCATTGAGCGCTGCCGTTTCCAACACCGCCGCAAATTTGTCACGCGACGACCAGCCCTCGCGGCCAGCATCGGCATCGGGCAAAAGCTGACCCTTGCCTCGCGCCGCGGCCCGCCACTTGTGCAGCGTCGCCGCAGATATCCCTTCCTCATGCGACAACTGCCGAATGGCCATGTTGTTCGGCGGAAGCATCCGCTTCAGCACTGCCGCCTTTCGTTCCGGTGAATATCCCAAATCATCATCCTATCCCGCCCACCTGAGAAATAGAAGAAAAGTGAAGCAGCGGACAACTTCCCTGACACAGGGGGCACCGGAGAGGTTGCGGGTGTTCCCGCCGGCGCTGGGATGTATTCCGGTCAGAGCGCCGCGCGGGGAATGATGCGGGCCGATGCGCGCCAGTCTGGAGCCGGTCAGGACAGCAGCGCGTCGAGCCGTTCCTTGGTGTCGGCAAGCTCGGTCAGCATGTCCTGCACAACCTGCCGGACCGAAGCTTCCTCGGTCATGTCCTCGACGATCTGCCCGACCGGATAGGTGAGAAACTCGGGCGCACGCACCCGTTCGACCCGCGTCCGGCCCTTGCCCCACCACAGGATGCCCTGCAGCGGCGCGGGCAGAGGTTCGGGGGCGTCCGGCGTGTCCCAGGCGTCGGTGAAGGCGCTGCGCAGCGTGCGGCAGGGCTTGCCGGTCACGCTCCGGGTCAGCACCGCATCCTCGGCCTTTGCGGCGAAAAGGCGCGCCTTGATCTCGGGGGTCACCTCGCTTTGTTTCGTCTTGAGCCAGATGGAGCCGCACCAGGCACCTTCGCAGCCCAGAGCCAGCGCCGCGGCGAGTTGCCGGCCGCGTCCGATGCCGCCGGCCGCGAGAACCGGCATCGGTGCCACCGCATCGACGATCCGCGGCCACAAGGTCATCGAGGTGACGTTGCCGGTATGGCCGCCCGCCTCGGTGCCCACCGCGATGACGAAGTCGCAGCCCGCCTCGCGGTGCCGAAGGGCATGCCGCGGCGCGCCCGCCATCGCCGCGACCCTGATTCCCCGGGCATGGGCGCGCTCGACCATGGCGCGGGGGGGCGAGCCCAGGGCGTTGACGATCAGGCTGATGGGATGGCGCATGGCGATTTCGATCATCCGCATGCTTTCCTCGGGGGTAAAGTTGAAGCTGGCCACCAGGTCGCGCTCGATCTGTGCTGCCTCGTCCTCGGGCAGGGACGGAATGCCGGCGGCGTCCAGAATGTCGCGCACGAAGTCGAGATGCTCGGCCGGCAACAGGCGCGCGGGATCATGCTTGGCGCCGCCGTGATCCTGAAAGGTGGTCGGCATCAGGATGTCCACGCCGTAGGGCCGCCCGTCGATATGCTCGTCGATCCAGGACAGTTCGGCATCGACGCGGTCGGCGCTCATCCGGGCCATGCCCAGAACCCCGAGGCCACCAGCCTTCGACACCTCCACCACCACATCGCGGCAGTGCGAGAAGGCGAAGATCGGTGCCTCGATCCCGAACATCTCGCAGATCCGGTTCTTCATCGCTGTCGCTCCTCCGTCACAGCCCCAAATCCTTGGCGATCGAGGTGCGCATCACCTCGCTCGATCCGCCGCCGATCCGCATCAGGCGCGAGTCGCGGTAGTGCCTTTCCATCTGGAAATCGGGCGTCATCGAATAGCCGCCGAGGATCTGCATCCCCTCGTCGGCGACGCGGAAATAGGCCTCGGAGGTAAAGACCTTCGCTATCGAGGCCTCCTTGCGGCAGGCAATGCCGGCGTCGAGCCGCCGCGCCAGGTCGTAGGTGATCATGCGCGACGCGTGCACGGCGATCTGCATGTCGGCTAGCTTGTGCTGGATCACCTGAAACTTGCCGATCGGCTTGCCGAACTGCACCCGATCCTTGGCATATTGGAGAGCGCAGTCCAGAGCCGCCTGAGCCGCGCCGGTCACCTGTGCGGCCAGCGAGAACCGTTCCTTGTTGAGGTTCGTCATCAGATGCTTCCATCCGCCGTTCAGCGTGCCCAGCAGATCGTCCGCGCTGACGCGCACGTTGTCGTAGGTCACGCGGTTGGTGCCGACCGAGCGGAAACACAAGGTGTCCAGCCGCTCGATGGTGACGCCGGGACTTTTCGGATCGACAAAGAACAGGCTGATGCCTTCGTGCGGCGCGGCCGCGGGATCGGTCCGCGTCACCAGCACCGTCCGGTCGGCGATGTCCACCTGCGAATTGAACACCTTGGCACCGTTGATCACGAACTCGTCGCCGTCGCGCACCGCGCGGGTCTGCACGCCCGCCGCATCCGATCCGGCATTGGGCTCGGTCAGGCTCATCGAGGACTTGAACTTGCCGGCGGCGATCAACGGCAGGTATTTTCTTCGCTGCGCTTCGCTGCCGTAGGTCAGGAGAGACTGCGCGCCGTGCACCGTCGCCCGGTAGAACAGGACGGCCAGTTCCAGCAGCCCGTAGGACAACTCTTCCTGGATGATGCCCAGTTCCACGAAGCCCAGGCCCGAACCGCCGTATTCCTCGGGGATGGCCACCCCCAGCCAGCCCAGTTCGGCCATCTTGTCGAATGCATCGAGCGGCGGAATTTTTTCGCGGTCGCAGCGCCGCGCGTATTCGTCCGGCACCTCCTTGCGAACGAAGTCGCGCACGGACTCGCGCAGCATCATCTGTTCGTCGGTAAAGCCGAAATCGCGATCGCCTGTCATACCCTCTTCCTTCCTTATTCCACATTCATCGCTGAGAAAACCGCCGACCGACCATCTCGGAGGTGATGTTCACCTTCTGCAGGTCGATATGCCCGCCGCCGATACCCCATACCCAGGAGTCCCTGACCTTCTGTTCCATCGGATATTCGGTATTGTAACCGTTCGCGCCCATCACCTGGATCCCGTGCGCCACCACCCGGCGCACGGCCTCGTTGGCAAAGCTCTTGGCGACGCTGGTGTCCATGAGCGAGGGCAGCCCGTCCTCGGCGGCCTGCGCCGCGCGGTGGATCAGCAGGCGCATCGCCTCGACATCCACCTTCATGTCGGCCAGCCGAAGCTGCACTGCCTGGAACTCGACGATCGGCTTGCCGAACTGGATGCGTTGCTGCGTATAGTCGAGCGCAACCTCAAGCGCACTGGCGGCGACACCCAGCGCGCAGGTGGCATTGCCCAGCCGCTCCATGTTGAACGAGCGCATCAGATCGCGCACGCCGCCGGCCGGAACGATGATGTTCTCGACCGGGATCTCGACATCTTCGAGGTAGATCTCGGCATTGTGAAAGCCCCGTACGCCCATGAAGACTTCGGGCTTGCCGAAGGACAGGCCCGGCGTATCCTTTTCCAGATACACCGCGCCTACCCCGGCCGCCCCCGGTTTGTCCGACAGCCGACAGTAAAGAACGTAACCCCGCGCATGGCCGGCCCCGCTGCACCAACGCTTGACGCCGTTGATCACGATTCGGTCGTTCCGAATCTCGGCCCGGGTCGACAGGTCGGTCATGGCGGTGCCGATGTCGGGTTCCGACATCGCCACCGAAACCATCATTTCGCCCGAACAGACGCGCGGCAGCACCTGCGCCTTCAGGTGGTCCGGCCCATGATACAGCAACGTCTGCGCGGGGCCGCAATTGGCCTCGAACACCGGGAAGGCCGCAGCGGGCGACACCTTGGCGAGCTCCTCCAGGACGATCAGGGCATCCACCTTGCCGGCACCCAGGCCGCCGTATTCCTCGGGGATGTTGACCCCGAGGAAGCCCAGATCGCCCATCTGCCGGCGCACATCGTCGGGCACCGGCATATTCGTGCGCTCGCAGTCCTTCGCGACCTCCGCCAACCTCTCGCGGGCGAACCGCCGCGCCGTCTGCTGGAACTCGAGCTGCTGTTCGTTCAGCCGGAAATCCATGCCCTCAAGCCACCAGCATCCCGCCGTCCACCGGCAGAATTGCACCCGAGATGGCCGAGGCCTCGTCCGAACAAAGGAACAGCGCCGCCTGGGCGATCTCCTCGGGCTTGATCATCCGGCCCATGGGCACGCGGGCCAGGAAGGCCTTTTCCAGCTCCTGAGGCGAGATCACGTCGGGATCGCGGCCGACGAACGAAGGCCAGAGCGGCGTGTCCACCGGTCCCGGGCAGATCGCATTGGCGCGAATGTTGTGCTTGCCGTTGCCGAGGGCGATGCATTTCGCTAGGATCTGCAACCCCGCCTTGGCGATGGAATAGCTCGGCGAGGCTGGCGACGCTTTCTCGCCCGAGACCGAACTCGTGAACAGCACCGAACCGCCGCCCCCCTTGATCATATGCGGTAGCACATATTTCGCCCCGAAGAATCCGCCCTTGACGTGGATCGCGATCTGGCGATCAAAATCGGCCTCGGAGGTCTTTTCGATGGTGCCGGCACCCGCGATCCCGGCATTGTGCCAAAACACGTCGATCCGGCCGAATTTTTCGACCGTGGCGTCGACCATGGCCTTCAGGTCTGCCTCCTTGCCGGTATCGGCACGCACGAAGATCGCCTCGCCGCCCGCCTTCCGCAGGCTTTCGGCCACGGCCTCGCCGGCAGATTCATTGATGTCCACCACCACGATCTTCGCCCCCTCGCGCGAGAACAGCTCGGCGGCCGATTTGCCCATGCCCGAGCCGGAGCCGGTGATGATGGCAACTTTGTCTTGTAAACGTCCCAAACGTCCCATTGTCTTTCCTTTCAGTTCAGTTGGATGGCTTCAGTGTGTTGATGGGTGCTCACCGCTTCATCATGTCGGGCAGAAACAGGGTGAGGCCGGGAAAGAAGAGCAGCAAGAATGTCGCGGCGATCAGCACGGCCAGGTATGGCAGGCTGCCTCTGACCACGAGGGCGATCGGCGCGCGGAAGAGGCCCGCCATGGCGAACAGCGCCATGCCAAATGGCGGGGTCGCCTGCGCCACCATCATCGCCGCCACGGTGACCACGGCGAAATGCACCAGATCGATTTGCGCTGCTATCAGAACCGGCAGCAGGATCGGAACGGTGATATACATGATCGGAACGGGGTCCATCACCATCCCCAGCAGAAGATAGAGAACGACGATCGCCAGCAAGAGCATTATGGGCGACAGACCAAGGTGGGTCACAAAGTCCACCAGATGCTGCGGCAGCTTGAGATAGGTGACCGTCACCGCCAGAAGGGTGGCACCTCCGAGAATGATGAAGATCGCTGCAGTGCTGGCCATGGAATCGCGCGCGCTTTTCACGAAATTCGCGAAGGTCAGCGTCCGGTATACGAACGCGCTGATCACCAGCGAATAGATGATCGAGACGGCTGCCGCCTCGGTCGGGGTGAAGATGCCGCCATAGATGCCGCCCAGAACGATGGGGGGCATGAGAAGCACCGGGAAAGCCTTCTTGAAAGTCGTCCAGCGGTCTTGCCAATCGGCCGCCGGCTTCATCCGCATCCCGTCGCGGCGGGCCATCAGCACCGCCACCACGATCAGCATCCCGCCGGTGATGAGGCCCGGAACAATGCCGGCCATGAAATAGCGCGACACGTCTCCCTGAACGAGAGAGGCGAACAGAACCATGTAGATGCTGGGCGGGATCATCTGGCCGATGGTGCCCGAACAGGTGATCAGGCCCATGCTAAAGGGCTTGTTGTACCCTTGGCGCAGCATTTCGGGAATCGCGATCGAACCGATCGCCACCACCGTCGCGATCCCCGACCCCGAGAGCGCCCCGAAGATCATGCAGGCGAGCACCGCCGCCGCCGCCATGCCCCCGGGCAGATGCCCCACCAGGGTGTCGAGAAAGCGGAACAGATAGCCGCTCGGCCCGCAATTCAGCATGATATTGCCCGAGAAGATAAAGTAGGGCACCGCCATCAGCACGAACACATCCACCGAGATGTACATCTGCTGTGCCAGCATCGACAGCGGCAGGCCAAGTTCGATCAGGGCCAGGTAAGCTCCAGCCGCGGTCAGCGCCAGAAACACCGGCGCTCCCACAACCAGCAGAACGACAAACAGTAGCAGACCGATGGTCACGACAATTGTTCCTTATTCATTCAGGTTGTCCGGGAGAACTGGCCGTGCGGCGGTGGCCGTGGGCGAAACCAGCGCAAGAAGCGAACGCAGCGTCTCTCCGACACCGAAGAGAACGGCCAGGCCCAGTCCCACCGGCACCGAAAGCGACGGCAGCCAGGCCGGCATGGTGCCGCCGATCACCGTAATCTGGTAGCGATGAAGATCCGCCACCCAGACCCAGCCCGACCGGAAGACAATAACGGCGATCACGAGGAACAGCAGCGCCTTGCCAAGGGCCAGAAATCGGTTGAGGGAGGCCGGCAGCACGTGCGAGACCACGTCCACACTGATGTGTTCGTGCTTTCGGAGCAGTGGCCCCACATAAAGAAAACAGGCGTAGACCACGGTATATCGGGATATTTCCTCGATGATCTGGTCAGAGAAGCCAATGCCGTAGCGCAGCACCACGCTCACGAATGCCAACCCGGCGCTGATCACGATCATGAAAATGCCGAACCAGTCGATCAGCGTGCCCAGCCGACCCGCAACACGATCCACCAGGATCGTGAGCGGTTCGAGCGCGGGAACAGTGCGGCGTGATTCCATTGCGTTCATCCTTGTATTGCCCGTGGCTCGGTCCTGCCGGTCGCCCTGCGCCGAAGCTGACCGGGGGGCGACCGAAGGCGGTCGCCCGTTCCGTCAGCATCGGCACAGGAAACGGGGCCCCGACCGTCCGCTCAGTTCGGTCGCAGCCTCTCGGCCTCGTCGATCAGCGCCTGACCTGCGGGATTGTCGGCAACGAAAGCTTGTAGCACCGGCTGGGTCGCGTCGCGCATCCGCTGGATCTCGGCCGGGTCCAGCGGCGGTTCGACCTTTACGCCCATCTCTGTCTCGATCAGCTTGAGCGTTTCCACGGCGCGCCGCTCGGTCGCGTCGAAACCGTAATCCTCGAGTTCGTTCCCGACCTCGACCAGCACCTGCTGGATGTCTTCGGGAAGACGGTCGAAGAACTGCTTGGACATCAGAAGCGGCAGCCCGGCGTACCACAGGTTGACACCGCTCAGGTGCTTGATCGGAATGCGGTTGTCATAGGTAAAGAGAATACCGGTGATGGTGCCGTCGACGGTGCCCTGTACAATAGCCGAACTGAACTCGGCATAGGCCATCGAGATCGGCGAGGCACCCAGGAGTGCGAGGCTCTGACCGAGATACTTGCCTCCGGGAATGCGGAACTTCAGCCCCGCCATATCCTCCATCTTCAGGACTGGCCGCCGGGTGTTGATCAGCGCCCCCACCATGTCGGTGGGCGCGATCGCCAGGACCTTGATGCCCCTGGCCTCCATGCTCGCGCGCAATGCACCGCCGCCGGCTTCGCTTTTCACGAAGTCGCGCAGATGTTTCTGATCGGCGGGCGTGATGTCGAACAGGAAGGGTAGTTCGAAGAAGCCCCAAAGGGGATCGAGCGTGGCCGCAATGGTGTTCAGCGAATAGGCCGCGTCGATCTGGCCCGAGAGCATGCCGTTGATCTCTTGCGTGATCGGCATCAGCTGAGAGGCGGGAAAGATGTCCACGATCAGCCGCCCGCCGGTGCGTTTTTCAACCTCTTCCTTGAAATACTCCATGTTATCATGGTGCTGTGCAACTGTCGCATAGGCGTGCGACAACCGCATCACTATCGGTTTCTCCGCTGTCGGCTGCGCCATGGCCGCCGCCGACATAAGCGCAAGCCCGCCCAGCGCCGCCACAATCGCCCGGGCTGGCG
Source organism: Roseovarius sp. UBA6217 (assembly GCA_002421985.1). GTDB lineage: Bacteria > Pseudomonadota > Alphaproteobacteria > Rhodobacterales > Rhodobacteraceae > Roseovarius. The sequence goes on from DISF01000079.1 coordinate 8,297, forward strand.
TGCCCAGTGCGCGCCGTATCGTTAAGGTCATGTCTTTCCTCCCTTTGAGTGGTTTGTCCTCGAACGTCTTCCTTCCTGTTCTTTCCTGGCCCGGCTTCGCCTTCCTCCCGGCGACGTCCGAACCGCGGGAGATCAGGCGTATGGATAGGGATAGGCACCGCTCAGGCTGATCATCGTTGCCCGCGGCTCGGTGTATTCCTGGATCGCCTCGGGGCCGTTCTCGCGACCGATGCCGCTGATCTTGAAGCCGCCATAGGGTACGCCGGGATTGAGGATACGGTAGGTGTTGACCCAGACGGTGCCGGCCATGATCTGACTGGACACCCGGTGCGCGCGACCCAGATCGCGGGTCCAGATGCCCGCAGTCAGACCATATTTCACACCGTTGGCCACCTCCAGCGCCTCTTCCTCGGTGTCGAACGGAATCATCGCCACGACCGGCCCGAAGATTTCTTCTTGTGCGATGCGCATCTGCGGATCCACATCGGCAAAGACCGTGGGCTGAACGAAATAGCCCTTGTCGCGCCCCTCGCCGGTCAGCCGCCCTCCGCCGGCCACCAAGCGCGCGCCCTCCGACTTGCCCACCTCAAGGTAGCTCAGGGTCTTGCGCAACTGATCCTCATGGGTCTGCGGGCCGATATGGGTCTCAGGGTCGAGAGGATTGCCCACCCGCAGGCGCCCGGCCCGCGCTCCGACCTCCTCGACCACGCGGTCGTAAAGCCCGCGCTGCACGAGGATGCGCGATCCCAGCGTGCAGCTTTGCCCGCAGGCCATGAAGCCGGCATGTGCCACCGCGTTGATCGCCTGCTCGATGTCGGCATCGTCGAACACGATATGCGGTGATTTCCCGCCACATTCGAACGACACGCGCTTGAGGTTCACCGCCCCGGCGCGCATGATTTCCTGCGCGGTGCGGTGCTCGCCGGTGAATGACAGCTTGTCCACTCCGGGATGCGCCGCCAGATGTGCGCCTGCGATCTGACCGTATCCCGGCACCACGTTGACCACCCCCTTGGGGAAGCCGGCCTTTTCGACCAGCTTGGCAAGCTCATAGGTGGTGACCGTGGTGTGTTCGGCGACCTTGATCACCATGGTGCAGCCCGCCGCCAGGGCGGGTGCCAGTTTCATCGTCGTCACCAGCGTCGGCGCATTCCACGGCACGATCGCCCCGACCACGCCGATCGGAACCCGCTGGGTATAGGCCATCAGGTCGGGATTGATATTGATCATCCGCCCGTCAAGCTTGTCGGCCAGACCCGAGAAGTAATAATACCACTGGGCTTCGGCGGCGATATTCGCGCGGGTCTCGCGCAGCGGGCGGCCATTGTCGCGGCTTTCCAGCTCGGCCATCCGGGGCGCGTGTTCCTCGATCAGCGCACCAAGCCGACGCATCAGCGCCGCGCGCTCGGCAACTGGCATCCTGCCCCAAGGCCCGCGCATCGCGTCCTGCGCCGCCTCGACGGCCCGATCAATGTCTCGGGTACCGCCAAATGCGGTCAAGGCCCAATGTTCCCCGGTTGCGGGATTGATCGACGGCACCAGTTCGCCATCCAGAGGATCGACCCACTCACCCCCGATAAAGAGCTTCGGCTGCGTATATTCGAACTGTTTAGTCATTTTTCCCCCAACAGGCTTCATTTCATGGTATTGTGCGATGTCCGGCGGACGGTATCGCGCCGGAATTCAACGGATGATCGTTCGGTTCTTTCGGGCTTCACGGATGTCGTTCCGCGGATTCGGATAGGGTCAGGACCGGCGGAGGCGGTACCGCGCGCCGTTCCGAGAGCCCGCCAGGCAATCGACAAGGCAGTCCCCTTCCCCGGAAAAGTGCCGATTGCCGACCTCACCGCGAGCCTCCGATCCCGAAGATTGCCGCCGGTCCGGTGCTTTCCTCCGACGGAGGCACGTCATAGCGCCAGTCTCCGAAGTCGAGCGCGTGTTCCTCGAAAAGCGAACCCAGTTTGTCGGCGATCCCGCGAAGCTTGGGCACCAGTTCAATCAAGGCCTGGTCTCGGTCCAGAGCCTTCTTGAAATAGATCAGGTTGATTGCGGCATAGACCTTTTTGCTGCCCAGAACCGGCACCGCCAATCCGGAAACCCGGTTGCCGTATTCGATCCGGGAATATTCCGGGTCCATCTCGGCAAATCCGGTGCGCCGTATCTCTGCCAGCTTCGCATCTAGCTTGTCCCGGTCATTTGCCGGTGCGCCCCAGAGCCCCTCCCGGCCGCGCATTCTTTCGATCAGCCGATCCACCATTTCGGTCCGGCAAAAGGCGCAGTAGCTCAGCCCGAGGCTAGTGGTCAGCACGGGACCGCGGTAGCCGGGCGCGCGATTGAACGATAACGGTCCCAGTTCGCGCGACGAGCCGATGACCAGCACCGCATCGACGTCGAAAATGGCCAGATCGGAGGGCCAACCGATCGAGTTGCGGAACCGTGACATGAGAGGTGCCGCCAACCGCGCGACTTCCCTCGGGCTGTCGAAGGACGAGGCCAGCGAAATCGTCTTGCCGGTGACGTGATAGACCGGCCCTTCGTCGCTGCGAACGACGTAACCGGCTGCGATCAGCGTTTCCAGCATCCGGACGATTGTCGGCTTGCTCATCGATGTCTTCTCGTGAATCGCGCCAACAGTGGCACCACCTTTCAAGACATTTACCGCCAGCAGCACATCGAGAACGCGAGTTGCGGCCGAGACGGGCTTGTAGGAACTCTTTTCGGCTGCCGTATCTGTCACGTCCGCCCCCCCCTGAGGGGTTCATCCGAAGATTGCGCGAACGCATCTTCTGGCAGTTGTGGACCGCAGCGCTTCATCTCCCCCCGTCCGTTTCATTCAATGAAACGCCATTTCTAAATACGATAGGGCGATTCGATGAGTGGGAGCAAGGGCATTGTTCCGGAATTCTTTTCGTGAAGGACTCACATCGCGACACCATGCGGTTGGCCTTCGGATCACTGGAGGGCCAGGTCTGCTGGGTAGCTGTCACATCCCGGCATCACAGGAAGAGGTGGTCCTGCTTTTTTGTTCCATCCCGGATGATCACATT